>JAISZC010000043.1 GCA_031269485.1 Deltaproteobacteria bacterium | reverse complement strand
ACGCGGTGGCCCAGGCGGTGGCCCAGGCGGCCGTCAAATCGGGCGTGGCCCAAAAGCGGTAAGAGCTCCGGCCGCTGCGGCCGTCGGCCCAAAACCTAAAAAAAAGGCCGCCAGGCCTCCCGAGCCAAGTTGGGCGCGAGCCGCAACTGGCGGGAGGCCTGGCGGCCTCGTTTTTCATCCTCGGTTTTTTCAGCCCGGCGGCCGCGTCCCCCGACCCGGCCGCCGCGGCGCGCGCCTAAGCCTCCGGCCTCAAAAAAATTGGCCTTGGGCCGCAAATTTTCCGGCTTGGGCCGTCAGGCGCCCAACGGGCCTCAAGAGCCGTGACAGTGCTTGTATTTTTTGCCCGAGCCGCAAGGGCACGCCTCGTTGCGGCCGACCTTGGGCACGCTCCGGCGCTCGGTCCGGTCGGACGCCTGCTCTTCGGCCCCGCGCGAGTAGGTCATCTTGGTCTCCTTGCGCGGCGGCGCGGCCTCTTCGGCCGCTTCGGCCCCTTGCCGGTCGAGGCGCACGTGAGCCAGCAAGTTCAAGCTCTCGGCGCGGACGCGCCCGACCATCTCCTCGAACATTTCAAAGCCTTCGCGCTGATACTCCCTCAAAGGGTCTTTCTGGGCGTAGCCGCGCAGGCCGATGCCGTCCTTGAGCCGGTCCATGCTCAGCAGGTGGTCCTTCCATTGGGCGTCGAGGACGTTGAGCAGCAGCCAGCGGATGATCTCCTCGCCCATCGTCGGCCCGAAGGCCTCGTGACGCTCCTGGAAACGGGCCTTGGCCCGGTCGTAAAAATAATCGGTGCGGGCCTCGCCCTCCAGGGCCTCGACCTCCTCGCGCGAAGGCTGGAAGCCGAAGCATAAGGAGCAGTGCGCTTCCACGGCCGTCCAATCCCAGTCCTCGACGTCGCGGCTGGCCTCCAAATGCCGCATGACCAGTTGCTGGGACTCCTCGTCGATGAGGTTGAGGACGTCGTCGACCAGCGAGACGCCAGACAGCAGGTGGCGACGACGACGATAAATGAGTTCGCGTTGCCTATTCATAACATCGTCGTATTCTAATAAATGCTTTCTAGTCTCAAAATTGCGGTTTTCAACCTGTTTTTGGGCGTTTTCGATACCTCTAGAAATGAGAGGCGCCTCCAAAGGGACGCCTTCGGTCATGCCAAGGCGTTCGAGGATCCCTTTGAAGCGATCCCCTCCGAAAATGCGCATCAGATCGTCTTCCAACGACAGATAGAAGCGCGACTCGCCCGGATCGCCCTGGCGTCCGCTGCGGCCGCGCAGCTGGTTGTCGATGCGGCGCGACTCGTGGCGTTCGGTCCCCAAGATGAACAGCCCGCCCAGAGCCGGGACGCCCGGGCCCAAAACGATGTCGGTGCCGCGGCCGGCCATGTTGGTGGAGATGGTCACCGTGCCGGGCTGGCCGGCCTGCGCCACGATCTGGGCCTCCTTCTCGTGGTGCTTGGCGTTGAGCACCTGGTGGGGCACGCCCCTATTTTTGAGCTGGCGCGAGAGGAGCTCGGAATGGTTGATGGAGATGGTGCCCACCAGGACAGGCTGGCCTTTTTCGTACAGTTCGGCTATTTCTTCGACCACGGCCTGGTATTTTTCTCTCACCGTACGGTAGACCACGTCCTGATGGTCCAGGCGGATCATTTTGCGGTGAGTTGGCATGACCACGACTTCCAAATTATATATTTTGGCGAATTCGGCTGCTTCGGTGTCAGCTGTGCCGGTCATGCCAGACAATTTATCGTACATTCTGAAATAATTCTGAAAGGTGATGGAGGCCAGCGTCTGATTTTCGTTTTCGATCTTGACCTTTTCCTTGGCCTCCAAGGCCTGGTGGAGACCGTCGGAGTAGCGGCGGCCAGGCATGAGGCGACCGGTGAACTCGTCGACGATGACCACGTGTCCTTCGTTGACGATGTAGTCCTTGTCGCGTTCAAACAGGCAATGGGCCTTGAGGGCTTGCTCGAGATGGTGGAGCACCTCCATGTTCGAGGGGTCGTAGAGGTTTTGGACGCCCAGCAAGCCCTCGGCCTTGGCCATGCCCTCCTCGGTCAGGGCCACGCTGCGGGCCTTTTCGTCGACGGCGTAGTCAAGCTCGACCTTGAGGCGAGGAATGACCCGGTCGACCCGGACGTAGAGCTCGGTGGACTCCTCGGCCTGGCCGGAGATGATCAGCGGCGTGCGAGCCTCGTCGATGAGGATGGAGTCGACCTCGTCGACGATGGCGAAGGCGAAGCCGCGCTGGACGTACTCCGCGGCCCGGAACTTCATGTTGTCGCGCAAGTAGTCGAAGCCGAACTCGTTGTTGGTGCCGTAGGTGACGTCGGCGCCGTAGGCCGCCCGCCGCTCCTCGTCGGACAGGCCATGGACGACCGCCCCGACGGTCAAGCCCAGAAAGCCGTAGATCTGGCCCATCCAGGCGGCGTCGCGCTTGGCCAGGTAATCGTTGACCGTCACCACGTGAACCCCGCGGCCGGCGAGAGCGTTGGCGTAGACCGGCAGGGTGGCGGCCAAGGTCTTGCCTTCGCCGGTTTTCATCTCGGCTATCTTGCCGTCGTGCAGCACCAGCCCGCCCATGAGCTGGACGTCGAAGTGACGCTGGTCCAGCACTCGGGCGCCGGCTTCCCGAACCACGGCGAAGGCTTCGGGGACGATCGACTCCAAGCTTTCGCCCCGTTGGAGACGCTCTTTGAACGCGGCCGTGCGCGCGGCGAGAGCCGCGTCGGAGAGCTTGCGAATCGAGGGCGCCAGGGCGTTGATGTCGTCCACGCGGCGCGCCAGACGCAGCACTTCGCGATCGTTGGCGCTGCCGAACAGTTTTTTTATCGGATTGAACATTCGCGGTTCCTTGGCGCTGGCCTGGGCCGTTTTCCGGCGTTTTTTTCGAAACGATCAGCCGAAGTCATTTTTCAAAAATATTTTCCGGACAGTTCAAGCGTTTTTTCGGCTTTTTTCGCGGTCGTCGCCGGGCCGAAAACAGGCGCGCCCCGCGGCGGCCGGACGGGCGTCCGGCTCCGCAGGCGCCGAGCCGTGGGGGGCGGGAAGAGGGGAGCTGGAGGCCTCGACGGACAACGGCCGTTTCGAAGGCCGCCCGGGCGGCCGATTCGCCGGTCAGCTCACTTGGAGGCCTTCAGCAGACCGGGAGGAGCTTGGACGAAAATCATGGGGTCCACCGCGGCGCCGCCCAGCACCGTCTCGTAGTGGAGGTGCGGACCGGTGGAGCGGCCGGTGCTGCCCACCTTGGCCAAGGCCTCGCCCCGCTTGACGGTCTGCCCGGGCGCGACCAGACTCTCGGAGAGGTGGGCGTAGCGGGTGACCAGCCCAAAGCCGTGATCGACGGTCACCATCAGGCCATGGCCGCTGCTCGTCCAGTCCGAGGACAGCACCGTGCCGTCGGCCGGGGCGTAGATCGGGGTGCCGATCGGAGCGGCGAAGTCCACGCCCTCGTGAAGATCCGCCCCCCGGCCGAAAGGCGAGGCCCGGTAGCCGAAAGTCGAGGTCAGCCGGCCTCCGACCATGGGCAGGACGTTGGGAGTGGCCGACAGCAGACGCCGGGAGCCCTTGAGGGCGGAGATCAGCTCGTTGAGGGCCAAGTCCACGCCGGCGGCGTTGCGCTCCAAAAGGTCGAGATCGCGGTGGAGGACTTTGACCGCCTCGTCCGGCGCCAAATTGGCCGACGGGGCGGCCGCGACGCGCGGCGCCAGACCGCCTTGGCCCTCGCCGCCCCCCCACGTCCAGGCCACGGTGGCCGTCAGGGCCGGCCAGACTGCCTCCAGCGCGGTCGACTCCGGCAGGCCCAGCTCGCGGTTGTAATCCCGCGTCAGCAGGATCAGGTCCTTCTCCCGCTCGCGCAGCGCGGCCATCTTGCGCTCGACTTCCTTGAAACGCTCGCCGAGGGCTTCAAGCTGCCGGGTCTTGCCGGCCTTCTCGCTTCTGAGCACCTCCAGCTCGAGGCTGCGATCCTGGATGCCCGACAAGGTTCGCCAGGAATAGGCCGAATAGGCGGACAAGACGAGCAGCAAGACGAGCACGGCCCCCCCGGTCAGCTTGGGCCACAGGGCGGAGGCCGAAAAGCTCCTGACCTCGTGCGGGCCAGGCCCTTCCCTCATCAGGCATATCCTGTATCGTCCGGCCATGCCGCGTCCAATCTGAGCCGTGAAAAGGCGGGCGGCCCGCCCGCCTGTCGGGCGCCGTCCAGGCGCCGGGGTCAAGGCGAATCAAAGGGCTTGCGATCCGATCGAAGGCAAGCCGCCACGACGGCCGTCGTAGGCGAAACCTGACGTATTTAATAACACAACTGCGCGAATCTGACAACTCTGGCGGACAGGCTTTTGGCCTGACGGCCGGCGGCGAAAAGCCGGCGCAGCCTGGCGGGCCGGCGACTCGCCCGGCCGACCGGCGCCGGAGCTGATCCGCCGCCCCGCGTCGAAAAAATGCCCGAAAATTGGCCCGAACAATATGCCAGAAGAAGGGCCCCGGCAATTATTTTATCTGACGGAGCAGGCGACCCCGCGCCGCTTCGGCCCTTGTTTCCGTCTCCGAGTCGCGGCAAAGGCGACGAACTGGCGCGGCCAGGCGCCGACGCGCTCCGGGGCCAGCTCGCGACCTCGCGCCCTCAAGCCGGCTGACGTCGCCCTAAGCTGGCCGGGACGCCCGGCCGACGAGTTGGAGT
>JAISZC010000032.1 GCA_031269485.1 Deltaproteobacteria bacterium | reverse complement strand
CCCGGCCGGCCAGCTGGCGAACGTTTTTGGGAAAACGCTCAACTATCCGTATTTAATATTAATTCTAGCTCAGGCCCGCCTGCGGCGAGCGACCGTCACAAATTGCAAAAATTTCAGATCTTTTTCGGCCAGGGTCATCCAGCGGCGGAGCCATTTCCGGGTTCTCCCGGCCAGCTTAAGCGCGTTTTTTGCAACCTGCTTGGCGGCCCGCCGGCGGGGCGAAGCCTGACTTTGGACGCGCCTTCTCAGGCCGACGGAGAGGCTTCGTTGAGACGGGGGAGGCGCGGCGTCCGGCAAGTCGACGGCGAGGCCCCAAGGCGAGGGCCGGCGCGGCGAAGAATCCGGCTTTCGCGCTGCGGCGAAAGCCGGCCACGGCCTGGATTCAACGAGGCCGGCGACGTTTCTGGCTCAAGCGGGCCTTCGGCGTCGGCCGCCGCATGTCGAAAAAAGTCCAGATCTGGCGTGGCCTTCCGGCGCCCCTGGCGTCAGCGCGAGCGGCGAAAAACGTCTCGAAAAAAAACGCTTCTTGGCGCCCGAGCGCCGCCGGGCCAAGAGAACCTTCAGAGGCCGACCGCCGAATGTCGGAAAAATTCCAGCCCATGTCCGAATCTTGCTATTGTGCCGCCCCTGACGCCCGTATTATTATTTCATCGGTAATCAGCCAGTTTTTTTACCGCAAACCGCAGCGAATCGTCGGCCTCCACGCCGGTCACGCGACCAGGCGTCTTGACCGTCGTCCTGGACGCCCAACTGCGCTCTTTCGCCGCTTCGTCCCGTTTCCCAGCCGGCCCAAGGCGTCGACCGCCTGGCCGGCCAAAACCTAGGAAAACCACGCATGCGCCTTAACCTCCAAGTCCTTTCCGCTGAGCAGATCGAGCTCGTCCACGAATCGACCCTGGATCTTTTGGGCCGCCGCGGCTTGACGATGAAGGCGCCCAAGGCTTTGGAAACTTTTCGGCGCCACGGCCTGAAAACGGACGGCGGCCAAGTCTTCTTTTCCCGCGACGTCGTCGAAAAAGCTTTGGCCACGGCCCCGAGCGCCTTCACGTTGACGGCCCGCGACCCGGCCAAAACGCTGACCGTCGGCCGCGGCCGGCCGGCCGCGCTGGCGCCCTGCGCCGGGGTTCCGATGCTGCTGACCGAAGACGGCCTTCAGCGCCCGGTCGGCGTCGACGACTTTCGGGACATGCTGCGGCTGACCCAGACCAGCCCGACGCTGGATCTGGCTTGCAGCGGCTCGTTGTATCCGAGCTGGCCGCGCCCGACGGCGGGGCTTTATCTTCAAATGCTGCTGACCTTGGCGATGACCGACCGGCCCTTGATCGGCCAGAGCGAAGGGCCCGAGGTCTCCGCCGGGATCATCGAGATGGTCCGTCGGGCGCTGGGTCACGACGATCGGCCGGTGGTCGTGGGCATCTGCAACAGCCTCTCCCCCATGGCCTGGGACGAGCGCATGCTCGAAGGCCTCAGGGTCTACGCCGAGCTGGGCCAGCCCGTCAACGTCTCCTGCTGCGCCATGTCCGGGGCGACCAGCCCGGTCAGCCTGGCCGGCGGCGTGCTCCAAGCCAACTGCGAGGTCCTCGGCGGGCTGATCTACGCCCAGCTTCTCTCGCCGGGGCTGCCGATCATCTACGGCACGACCTCCTCGATCATGGACATGGGCTCCATGGGCCTGGCCCTGGGGGCCCCGGAGTATTCCCTCCTCTCGGCCGGCTGCGGCCAAATGGCCGCCCGCTACGATCTCCCCTACCGCGGCGGAGGCGGCCTGACCGACGCCAAGGTCCTCGACGCCCAGGCCGGCGCCGAGTCGGCCTGGAACCTGCTTTTGAGCCTCGGGGCCGGCGCGAGCTTCATGCTGCAGAGCGTGGGCGTGCTGGAGTCCTTCATGTCGGCCTCTTTCGACAAGTGGATCTTCGACGAGGAGATTATGGCCAAGTTCCGGCGGCTCGAGCGCGGCTTGACGCCTTGGCCCGAGGACTTGGCCGGCGTGGTGGCCGAAGGGCAGCAGGCCGGCGGCTTCCTCAAGCTCAAAAGCACCCTGAAATCCTTTCGGAGCGAGTTCCGGCGGCCTGTCTTGGGCGATCGCCGCAGCTTCGAAAGCTGGACCAAGGACGGCGGCGATCTGCGCCGCCAGGCCTGGACCGAGGTCCGCCGCCGCCTGGCGGCCTACGAGCCGCCGACTCTGGCGCCCGAGGCGCTCGCCGAACTGGAGGCGCTCGTCGAGCGCCTGACCGGCGCCCCTCCGGCGCAGGACCTGGGGCCCGACTGGGCGCGGGACTTGAGGGCGGGCTCGGGGCTCCGGCCGTGACCGACGCCCCCTTCTGGACGCCGGAATATTCGCTTAAACGGCCTGAGGCCGCCGAGGCCTTCAAGCTCGTGGCCGCCCTGGGCGGCCGCCGGGTCCGGCTGGCCGCGCTGGCGGCCCTCTTTGCGACGGGCGTCTTTCTGACCGTCAGCTACGGCCTCAACCCTAGCCACCTCGAGCTGCCGCTCTTGGGGCTGCTGACGGTCGGCGTCTATCTGGCCGTGGCGTTGGCCCCGTCGTGGCGGGCTTGGCGGGGCGCCGCCCAAGTGGCCAAGCTCAACGGCCGCTACCGTCTGGGCTTCAGCCCGGACGGCCGGCTGCTGACCCCCGACGGGGAGAGCTCTCCGCTCCGAGGCGACAAGCGGGCCAGAGCCTTCGAAACGGACGAGCTGTTCGTCATCCGGCCCGATCGGCTGCGCACCTTCTGCCTGCCCAAACGCGTGCTGACCGCGGAGCAGTGCGGGGAGGTCAGACGTCTGCTGAGCGACAATTTGGCCCGCTTCGAAAAATCGCCCGGACAAACGGCCCGCGAAGGCCAAGCGGCGGGCGACGCGGGGCCGAGCCGGCGGCGAGAGCAAAATTGACTTCCAAGATCAGCTCCAAAGCCTGAGGAACGCTCCCCGAACGGCCGGCGAACCAAAGCTTGCTCGGGCCGCCGGCGACCTTTTCCCTTTCCCTTCCCCGACGCCTGTCGCGACCGGCCTTGAGGTGCTTGTCATGAACATCAGCCAATTTTCCCTCGACTTTTTCTCCCTCAAGGGCCGGACGGCCTTGGTCACTGGCGGCAACACCGGCCTGGGCCTGGGCTTTTCGCTGGCCTTGGCCAAAGCCGGGGCCAACGTCTTTTTGCCCAGCCTCCTGGAGGACGACGGGACCGCCCGCCAGCTTTTGGAGGCGGCGGGGGCCAAGACCGGCTTCGTCAAGGCCGACATCACCCGAAAAGGCGTGCCGGCCGAGGTGACCGCCAAGTGCGTGGAAGCCTTGGGTTCGCTCGACATCCTCGTCAACTGCGCCGGGATCTGCCTGGAGGACGACGTGCTGGACTTCGACCGCGACAAGTGGGACGCCATGGTGGCCGTCAACCTCACCGCGGCTTTCGAGATGAGCCACGAGGCGGCCAAGATCATGGTCCCTCAACGCCGCGGCAAAATCATCAACGTCTGCTCGATGTTCACCTGGCTCGGCGGGCTGCGCTCGCCGGCCTACGCCGCCACCAAGCACGGCCTGGCCGGCCTGACCAGAGCTTATTGCGACGAGCTGGCCGGCTGCAACATACAGGTCAACGGATTGGCCCCAGGCTACTTCGCCACCGCCGTCACCGCCGCCACGCGCAGCGACCCGGAGAGAAACCGCCGGGTGCTGGAGCACATCCCGACCAACCGCTGGGGCGAACGCCTGGATCTCATGGGCGCCTGCGTTTTCTTGGCCAGCCGAGCCTCGGACTACGTCAACGGGCACATTTTGGCTGTCGACGGCGGCTACTTGGTCCGCTAAGCGCCATTTCCCATTTCCGCCGCCCGATCAAGGCGAGCTGCATTGGAGCGCGACTATGAGCAGCGTAACTTCGTCTAAAAAAACCAAATGGGGCATCTTTCTTCCGCCGTTTCTGCTGGTAGTGGCCTTGATCGTCCTGAACCTGACCAGCTTTGAAATCTTTTTGAAGGTCGTCAACGCCGCGGCCGGGTGGATCCTCGCCAACTTCTCGTGGCTGTTCAACGGCATCACCTGCGTGTGCGTCGTGATGACGGTGGCCGCCTACTTTTCGCCATTTTCCAAGGTCCGCATCGGCGGCTCCAAGGCCCAGCCCGTCATGGGCCAGGCCAATTTCACTTGGATAGCGCTGTGCACCATCATGGCCGCCGGCATTCTGCTGTGGGCCGCCGGCGAGCCCATGTACCACCTCTACGGGCCGCCGTCCCACATCGTCGAAGGCGCCAAGTCCCAAAAGGCCGTCGAATGGGCCGTCCAGACCATTTTTCTGGAATGGACCTTCTCGCCCATGGCCATCTACGGTCTGCCCGCCGTCGTCTTCGCCTTCGCCTTCTACAACATGAAAAAAGAATACTCAATCGGCTCGATGCTCTACCCGGCCCTGGGCGACAAGGCCACCAAGACCGTCATGCCCGTGGTCGACTGCGTATGCCTCTTCGCGCTGACCGGCGGCATGGCCGCCTCGCTGAGCTCGGGCGTGCTGCTGCTGGCCGGCGGCTTCAACTCCCTCGCCGGCGTGGACGCCGGCAAGACCGGCTGGATCGTCACCGCCCTGATCATCGTGCTGGCCTTCGTCATTTCGGCCTCCACGGGCCTGATGCGCGGCATCCGAATTCTGTCGTCCATCAACGTCCGCGTTTATCTCGTGCTGGGGCTCTTCGTCTTTCTGGCCGGCCCCACGGCCTATCTGCTCGATTTCATGGTCGAGGGCCTGGGCCTGTACCTCAGCGACTTCTTCAAAATCAGCCTGTGGACCTCCACCACCTCCGCCGACGGCTGGTCGCGCTGGTGGCCGACCTTTTACTGGTGCGTGTGGATCGCCTGGATGCCGGTCACCTCGGTCTTCCTGGGCCGCGTGGCCAAAGGCTACACCGTCCGCGAGACCCTGACCGTCATCTTCGTCGTCCCCTCGATCTTCAGCCTGATTTGGCTGGGCATCTTCTCAGGCACGGCCATCAACTTCGAACTGGCCGGCCTGGGCATCAACGAAGGCATGCAGGCCACCATCAAGGCCAGCAACACCCCCGAAGGCGCCACCTACGCCCTGTTCCGCGCCCTGCCCCTGCCGACGCTGTCGATTCCGCTGTTTCTGCTGGTGGTCTTCGTCTCCTTTGTCACGGCCGCCGACTCGAACACCAACGCCATGGCCGGCCTGTGCACCAGCGGGCTGTCGACCGAGGACCAGGAGGCGCCCTTCCAGCTCAAGGTCCTGTGGGGCGTTCTGATCGGCGCGCTGTGCCTCATTATGATGATCGCCGCCGGCATCGACGGGGTCAAGATGGTTTCCAATCTCGGGGGCTTCCCCAGCCTCTTCCTGCTGGTGGCCGTGTGCGTGAGCGCCTTCAAGCTCATCGCCAATCCCGCCAAGTACGACCTCCACAAGGAGGACTACGACGAGCTGGGCCGGCCCCTGCCATCCAAGCGTCTGCCGCCGGCTTACGCGCCCAAGGGCGGCCGGTCGACGCTCAGCCGGCTTTTTGTGGACTGAGAGGCGCGTTGGCGGCGCTCCGGTCGGGGCCGGACCCGACCGGAGCGCCGCCGCTCAGCGGCCGCCAGCTGGGCGCCGGATCTGGCGGCCTTTTTCGACGGCGAGCCGCTCCAAGGGCGGCGGCGAACTATTTCATGGTCAAGTCAAATTGGCGTCGCCCAGCCAGCCCCAACCGGCCAGGTCGAAAAAACGCCTGGCGCCTCGCCGGCCCAGCGACCGGGCCGGCGAGCCTGGAGGCGTTTCGAGGCGCGCCCGGAGGTTATGCTTTTCCCGCCGGGGCGATCAGGCGAGCGGAGACGGCCGGGCCTCCCAAGAGACGTCGCGCGGCTTGAGCTTGAGACCCCTGAGGGCCAATCGGAGGGCCAATCGGGGGGCCAATCGGTGGGCCAATCGGTGGGCCAAAAGGCCGCGCTCCATGCGGCCCCTGGCGACGCCGATCCTTCAATCGCCGTCGCTTGCGGCTCGACGGTCAGCTTTCGCCTCAAAGTTCGCCGGGCTGACTTTTTTTTCGGTCCCGTTTTTCTGTCCCGTTGTCGGCCCTTGCCGCAACTCGTTTCGGGCTCGCCCTGCGGCCCCTTTGCCGGTCCCTTTTCGGCCCCTTTTTCGACCCCTTTTTCGGTTCCTTTTTCGGTTCCTTGTCGCCCGTCCGTTTCGGGCTCGCCTTTCAATTTTTTTGCCCTTTTTTCGGCCTTTTTCGGGCCGCCGCCGGCGGACGCCTTGCGCCAGCCAGGCGGCTGCGCCATAATCATCGTCAAAGGCGTCGCGCTCGCCGGCCGTCGCGCCGCGGCCGAGGAGCGCCGGCGCCGCCATTTGCTGGGGTTTTGATGACTGTCCGCCTCTCGCCGCGCCGTCCGCCGGCCGCCTCCAGCTCCTTTCGGAGCCGTCGATGAACCGCCGCCCTGAATCCCTCCTCGAGCCTCTGGGGCCCGAACGCCGCGTCTTTCTGCGCGACGAGTCGCGCTTCGAGGGTCGGGCCGATTTCTTCGCCGCCCCGTCCGATCTCGACGAGCTCGTCGCCGCGGTCCAAGCGTGCCTCAAGCGCGGCCTCCCCCTCACTCCGCAGGGCGCCCGCACCGGCCTGTGCGGCGCCGGCGTCCCGCAAGGCGGCTGCCTGCTGAGCCTGGCCGCCCTCAACCGCCCGTGGGCTCTGAGCGAGGGGCCCGACGGCTCGCTCGAGCTTGAGGTTCAGCCGGGCCTGAGCCTTGACGATCTCAACCGCGATCTGCTGCGCCGCAAGCTGGACCTCGCCGGCCCGCCGCCGCGGCCCGATGCGGCGGAGGCCTTCAGGCGCGGGTCTTATTTTTGGCCGCCCGATCCCGGGGAAGGCGCCGCCGCCCTGGGAGGGTTGTTTGCCGTCAACGCCCGCGGACCGGCCGCCCTGCGCCACGGCTCGACCGCGGCTCACGTGCGGGGCGTCAAGCTGATCACGGCCGACGGCCAGCTGCGCGAGCTGCGGCGCGGGCGCCGGGTTTTTCAAGGCGCTCGTTTGGAGCTGCCCGCCGGCGGCTTTTTGGAGCTGTCGCCCCGCAGCCTCGGGCTCGAGCCGCAGGCCGACCTGCTGGACGCGCTGGCGGGCGGCCAGGGGATGCATGGCGTGATCGCCTCGCTGACCTTGGCTCTGACGCCCCGGCCGGCGGCCGTCTGGGCCTTGGCCTTCTTCTTCGAGCGGGAGGCCGCCGCCGCCGAGTTCATCGAGGCCGTCCTGGCCGAGCCCCCCGAGCCCTTGGCTTCGCTGGACTTTCTTGACGAAGTCAGCCTGGCGCAGGCGTTGGAGCTCAAAAAGACGGCCTCCAAGCTGCGGGACACGCCCGATCCGCCCTCCGGCTCGCAGGCCGCGGCCTTCGTGGAGCTCCAAGCCGACGGCCAGGAGCAGGCCGAAGAAGCGGCCGCCGAGCTCATGGCCCGCGTCGAGGCCGTCGGAGGCGATCCGGACCGCAGCTGGGCGCTGACGGACGACGAGACGGGAAAAATGAAGATGTTCAGACATGCCGTCCCCGAGGCCCTGGGCTGCCGGCTCGACCGCCTCAAGGCCGCGGGCCGGCCGGGCGTCAAGCTGGCCTTCGACGCGCAGGCGCCGGGCCGGCCCTTCGGGGCGACGCTGGCCGAGCTGCGCGCCGAGCTGGCCGACAGCCGTCTGACGGCGGCCGTTTTCGGCCACGCCGCGGGCAACCACCTCCACGTCAACATCCTGGCCGACGACCCCGATCAGCGGCGACGCGGCCTGGAGCTGGCCGCGGTCCGCCTCGAACGGGCGAAGGCGTCCGGCGGAGAGCTTTTTCTCGAGCACGGAGTCGGCAAGATAAAAAGAGAGCTTTTTCTGGCCTGCGAGCGGCCCGAGCGCGTCGAGGCCCTCAAGGCCTTCAAGCGTGCCTTCGATCCCCAGGGCTGGCTTAACCCCGGCAACGTCTTCCCGGACGGCCCGCTCGGTGAGGAGGACGGCTCATGAGCGGCGAGAGCTTCGCCGGCCCGGCGGCCGGCCTGAAAATCGCCGTCGCCGTCAAGCAGGTGCCGGCCGGCGCCTCCGGCGCGGTCGATCCGCTCCGAGGCTACGTGCTGCGCGGCGGCGCCCGTCGCCTCAACCCCCACGACGGCCCGGCCGTGGAAGCCGCCCTGCGGCTGGCCGAAATCATGGAAGCCCGGCTGGCGGCCCCCTGGGCCGAGGCGTCGGGGACCGACGCGCGGCCCGAGCCGCCGGCCGGCCTCCGGCCCGACAGCCGGTCCGACAGCCGACCCGAGCCCCGCCAGCCCGTCGGCCCCGACCTCCGCCCCGAGGTCGAGGTCTTCTCCATGGGTCCGCCCCAGGCCGACGAGACCATCCGGGAGGTTCTGAGCCTGGGGCCGGCGCGAGGCCGGCACCTGTGCGATCCTGCCTTCGCCGGGGCCGACTCGCTGGCCACCGCCCGCGCCCTGGCCGCGGCCCTGGAACTGTGCGGCCCCTTCAGGGCGGCCGTGTGCGGCCAATTCAGCGCCGACGGCGGCACCGGCCAGGTGGGCCCGGCCCTGGCGGTTTCGCTCCGATGGCCTTTCGTGGGGCGCGTCTCGGAGATTTTGGAGGCCGGCCCCGACCGGCTGATTTTGCGCCAAAAATGGGCCGACGAGGAGACGACGCTGCGCGTGACCCTCCCGGCCGTGCTGTCGGTTCTCAAGGACGCCTTCGTGCCGCGGCTGCCGACGGTGCGCGGCCGTCTCCGGCCCAAGATCGTGACCAGGCTGGGCTTGAGCGATCTGCCCCGGCCCGACCCCGCGCTCTACGGCCAGCTGGGCTCGCCGACCAAAATTCTGGCCTCCCGCCGGCCCGGCGCGCCCCAACGGGTCTTGACCCGCTGCTCGCCCCAGGAGGCGGCGGCGGCCCTGCTGGCCGCCCGGCCCGACGTGAGCCGGACGGCCCGGCCCGCGACGCTCTTCGCGGCTTTGAGCGCCCCGGACCTCGACGTCCGAGCCGAGCCCGGCCAAGCCGAGCCGGGCCGGACGGCCCCCAAACGGACGCCGCCACGCCAGAGCGCGCCAAGCCAGGCCGGCCCGGCGCGACCCGCTCCGGCCGCGTCCAGCGGGCCCGTCTCAGGCCGGCCTGTCGCGGCCGCCGGTCGCCTGCTGGTCTGGCTGACGGCCGAGGGCCCGGGGCTGAGCCGGTCGTCCCGGCGTTTGGCTCGGCAGGCCGCCGCCCTGGCCGCCGAGGGCGGCTTGACGCCGTGGGCCGCCTGGACCGCCGACGGGCCGCCGGACCCGGCGCGGCTGGCTGGCCTGGGGCTGTCCCAGGCGCTGATTTTTCGTCTCCCGGCCGACCGGCGGCGGCGGCCCGACGTCGAGGCCGCGGCGCTGGCCGAGGCCATCGAGCGCCTCAAGCCGGCGGTCGCGCTGGCGCCGGCCGACGAAAGGGGCCGAGAAATCGCTCCGTTGGTCGCGGCCCGCTTTCAGGCCGGCCTGACGGCCGACTGCACGTCCTTGAGGTTCGCCGAGGGTCTGCTGGTCCAGACCAGACCGGCCTTCGGCGGCGAGCTGCTGGCCGACATCGTCTCTCCCGAGGCCCGGCCCCAAATGGCCACCGTCAGAACGACGGACCGGCCTGACGACGAAAGCGAGGCCGCCGGCGCCGAGGCGCGCGAGGGCGAGCCCGGGCCTGGCGGCGCTCCGCCCGGACCGCCGCCGGAAATCGTGGAGCTGACGGCGCCCGACCCGCCGCCGGGCGTGGAGGTTTTGTCCCGCCGGCCTCTGACGCCGTCCGACGAGCTGGAAAAAGCCCGGCTCGTGGTGGCCGGCGGGCTGGGCCTGGGCGGACCGGCGGGCTTTCGGAAGGCGGCGGCCTTGGCGGCGGCCCTGGGCGGGACGCTGGGCGGCACCCGGGCCGCGGTCGAGCGCGGCTGGCTGCCGGCCGACCGTCAAATCGGCTTGTCGGGCCGCGGCGCGGCGCCGGAGCTGCTGATCGCCTTGGGCGTCTCGGGCTCGGCGCAATTCATGGCCGGCGTGGGCGGGGCCAAGCGCGTCGCGGCCGTCAACGTCGATCCTCGGGCCCCCATCTTCGCCCAGGCCCAGCTGGGCCTGCTGACCGACGTGGACGAGCTGTGGCCGGCCTTGGAAGAGCTTTTAGGGCCGCTGGGCGCGGCCGACGAGGCTTGAAAGACGGCGCGGCGACGCTCCGCGGCCGACAGCTGGCCGGACCGCCGACGGACGCCGAGGATCTTTTTTCGCAAGAGGCGCTCCATGAAGTATCTGATCGGCATCGACGGCGGCTCCCAGAGCACCAAAGTCATCGTCTTCGACCAAGACGGCCGGGTGGCGGCCGCGGGCCGCGAGCCTCTCAAGCCTCTGAGGCTGCCCCGGGAGGGCGTGGCCGAGCACCCGGACGACGACTTGTGGGATTCCCTCCGCGCGGCCTGCCGCCAAGCCTTGGCGGCCTTTCCTGGCCGCCTCTCCGATCTGGCCGGGGTCGGGCTGTGCACCATCCGCTGCTGCCGGGTCCTTTTGAAGGAGGATCTGAGCTTGGCCCAGCCGGTCATCAGCTGGATGGATCTGCGGCTGGCCCGGCCCTACGAGCACGACAACCCCGACGTCCGCTACGTGACCACCACCACCGGCTACATTGGAGCCAGGCTCACCGGCCGCCGGCTCGACACGGCGGCCAACCTCCTGGGGCAGTGGCCTCTGGATCCCTTGACCTGGAACTGGAGCGAGGACCCGGACTTTTTCGGCCGCTTCAACTTGCCTCGCGCCATGCTCTTCGATTTGATCAAGCCCGGCGAGCTGGCGGGCCGCGTGACCAAGCAGGCCGCCGAAGCCACCGGCCTGCCGGAAGGCCTGCCGGTGGCGGCCACGGCCAGCGACAAGGCCGTGGAGGCCCTCGGCGCCGGTCCGCTGGGACCGGGCGCGGCGCTTTTGTCGCTGGGCACCTACATCTGCTCGATGGTCGAGGGCCTCGACGGCCTTTCGGAAGGCCCCAGGCATTTCACCAACCTGGCCTCCAGGCCGGGCCGCTATTTGTACGAAAGCGACGGCATCCGCCGCGGCATGTCCACCATCAGCTGGGTGCGCGAGCTCATGGGCGGCGACGTCGAACGGCAGGCGGCCGCCGAGGGCCTCACGCCCGACGACTGGCTCAACCGCCGAGCCGCCCTAATCCCGCCGGGGGCCGAGGGGCTGATGACGGTCCCCGAATGGCTGGCCCCGCCTTCGGCGCTGCACAAGCGCGGCCTGATGATCGGCTTCACCGGCCGACACGGCGGCGCCCACATGTACCGCTCGGTCATGGAAGCCGTGGCCCTGACCATGGCCGGCCACTGTCGGGCCATGTGCCGCGAGCTGAACTTTCCATTGGAGCGGCTGACGGTCTCCGGCGGCGGCTCCAAGGGCGATCTCTTCATGCAGATCGTCGCCGACGCCTTCGGGCTGCCGGCCGGCCGCGCCGAAATCAACGACGCCGTGGCCCTGGGCTCGGCCATCTGCGCGGCGGTGGGCGTGGGCCTCCACGCCGGCTTCGACGAGGCCGTGGCCGCCATGGTCCGGCCGGCCGACGTCTTTCAACCCGACCCGGCCGTCTCGGCCTTCTACCGCCGGCTCTACGACGAGGTTTACAGCGGCATCACGAGCGTCACGGACGAAATTTTGAAAAAGGCTTATCCGCTGTTCAACTGACGACGCCTGGGCTCGACGCCAGAATAAACGGAGAAAATCTGAGCCGTTAGACGATAATTCAACGTCGATGACAACATTAATATATATAAAATATTGTTAATACCAAGTTTATTAAAAAAATCAAAGAAAATAATAAAAAATGGTCAAATCAGCTGTTTAACCGGTTAGCCTGAGTCAGACCGCGACGACGCGACAAAATCGCCGGATGGCGACCCTGAAGCGGCCGACGGCGGCATGACGGCGACCGCCAGCGCGTATAAAAAGCCTCAAACGCTCGAAAGACAAAAGCTTGAAAAATCGCCGAGGAGCCCCGGCTCCATTAACCGCCCGCCGTCCGCGGAGGGCCTGGAGAAAAATAGTCATGAACCGAGAAGACATCGTCGCCAATCTCAAGAAAATTCTGGGGGCCGATCGGGTGACGACGGAAGAGCAGGCCTTGCGCGACGCCAGCGTGGATCGCTTCCGCAAGTACGAAAACATCCGCGGCGTCTGCACGCAACCCGTCCCGGCGGCCATCGCCTACGTCCAGAGCGCCCAAGAGGTCTCGGACGTTTTGCAATTCGCCTCCGAGCACCAGATAAACATTGTGCCCCGCACGGGCGTTTCGGCCACCGAAGGCGGCCTGGAGACCGTGGTTCCGGATTCGGTGGTCCTCGACGGCTCCAGAATGAACAAGATCCTGTCCATCGACCCCTACGACATGCAGGCCACCTGCCAGTGCGGCGTCTCGCTGCAAACGCTCGACGACCGCTGCCGCGAGATGGGCCTGACCACCGGCCACTCGCCCCAGTCCAAACCTTTGGCCCAAATGGGCGGACTGACGGCCACGCGCAGCATCGGCCAGTTCTCCACCCTCTACGGCGGCATCGAAGACATGATCGTGGGCCTGGAGGCCGTTTTTCCCAACGGCCGCATAACCCGGATCAAAAACGTCCCCCGCCGGGCCGCCGGCCCCGACATCCGCCACGTGGTCGTCGGCAACGAAGGGACCTTGTGCTTCATCACCGAGGTCACGGTCAAGCTTTTTCCCTATTATCCGGAAAACAACGTTTTTTTGGGCTACTTGCTCGACGACATGAAGCTGGGCTTCGAGCTGTTGCGGGAAGTCATGGTCCGCGGCTACCGCCCCTCAATCGCCCGGCTCTACGACCCCGAAGACGGCGCCTCTCATTTTTCCCACTTCGCCGGCGACTCGTGCGTGCTCATTTTCATGGCCGAAGGGCCCAAAGGCCTGGCCCAGGCCACGGCCGAGGCCATCTCGGCGATCGTGGCCCAAAAGCCGCAATGTCGTCCGGTCGACCCGGACTACATCCGGCGCTGGTTCAACGGCCTGAACTGGGATCCCATCAAAGTCGCCGAAGAACGCGCCGAAATTATTGCTACCAATAATATTGGACATACAACCGAGATATCGGCCCCTTGGAGCCGTTTGTATGAGATTTATGAGGTGGTCATGAAACGAGTTAGAGCTGAAGTGCCTGATTTAACTCTTTTGGGCGGACACAGCTCGCATGGCTACATTAACGGGGCAAATATCTACTTTGTTTACTATTACAACATGGTGAACATCGTGCCGGAGGAAGAAATAACTAAATACCATCTGCCGATTAAAAAAATCATCGTCGAGGAGACTCTGGCCCGCGGCGGCTCGATGTGCCATCACCACGGCGTCGGCAAGCACCGGGCGGCCTGGATCGAGGACGAATACGGCTCGTCGTTCTACATCCTCAAAACCCTCAAGGAGGCCTTCGATCCGCGCGGGGTGATGAACATGGGCGACATCATTCCGCTCAAGCGCTGAGGGCCGATGAGGATCCTCGCGCTGTTCAAGGTCGTCGCCGAGCTCGAGGCGCTGACCGAGGAGGATTGGCGGGTCGACGCCGAGCTGCGGCCCCAGGAGCGCTACGTCCGGACGACGCTCAACCCCGAGGACGAGAGCGCTCTGGAGCTGGCCTTGCGCCTGCGCGAGGCCCTGCCGCCGGGCGAGGCGGTCCTGACGGCGCTGACGATCGGCGACGAGCGCGCCGACCGGACGGCGGCGACGCTCATGGCCCTCAAATTCGACCGGGTCGTCCGTCTGGCGCCGCCGGCCGATCTGCGCTTCCGGCCTGAATTGACGGCCGCCCTGGCGGCCGCGGAGATCCTGGCCCGGCCCCAGGATCTGATCCTGACCGGCTGCCGCAGCGCCGACGGCGGCAACGCGCTGACGCCCTTCTTTTTGGCCGAGCGCCTGGGCTGGCCGATCGTCGCGGAAACGCTGAGCCTCGCCCCGGCCTCGGCGCCCGAGGCGGCCGAAGGGGGAGAAGAAACGGGCGAGACGGCCAAAGCGGCCGAGACGGCCGGCCCAAGCGGCGGGGCCTCGGCGTGGCCCGGCGGCGGCCTCCCCCCCTTGGCCGTGGAAAGCCTCACCGACGACGGCTTGCTGCGCCAAGTCGTCGTCCCGCCCCTCTTGGCGGCCGTGGGCAACGCCCCTTCGGCCTATTTGCGGGTCCCGACGGTCAAGGACCGCCTCAGCTTCGGCCGCAGACCGCCGGAAGTCCGCCAGGCCGCGAAGGGCTTGGACGTCCGGCCCAGGCTGAAGCTGCGGTCGCTGACCCGGCCTGACGAACGCCGGCGCGTCAGGCTCGTGGATCAAGGCGCCCCGTCCGACAAGGCGGCCATTTTGCTCCAAGCCTTGACGGAGCGGCGGCCGTGAGGACCATCGCTTTCCTCAACGGGCTCTCGGCCGCCCTGCCAGCTCAAGTCCGGGCTCTGCAGGCCTTCGCGGCCGCCCGGCCTGCGCTCCGTCCGCAGCTGACGGTCGTCGTCGTCCCGACGAGCGGCGTGGCGAGCCCGCCCGACGACGCGCCTTGGGTCGGCGAAGCGAGCCAGGCCGGCAAGAAGGGCGGCCTCGCCGCCTCCGCGGAGACGGCTTCCGTCGGGCCTCGCCTGGAGGGCCGGCCTGGGGAGCGCCTCGGGCGCCGGCCGGCCGGCCGAATTTTGCGCCTCCGGACGCCTTGGATCCAACCTGAAAGCTTGACGGAAGTTTTCGCCTTCTTGACTTCCGGCGGCCGAGCCGAGCCGGCCTCCGCCGTCGCCGAGGCGCTGACGGATGTTTTCCAGGCCCTCCGAAGAGCGGCGCTCGGCCAGGCCCCGAACGACGCCTCGGCCGACGTCATCGACGTCGAGCCTTTCGAGACCGCCCTTTTTCCGCCAGGCGTCTTCGGCGCCGAAATGGCTGGCCGTCTGGCCGCCAAGCTCGGCGGCGCGGCCGTGATCGGCCTGCTGGACGTCGTCTTGGACGGCTCGCCGCCGACGGCCGTCAAGCGCGTCTACTCGCAAAACCTCCTCGCCGGGTTCGAGCTCGTCCAGGGCCCTTACTGCCTGGCCTTGTCGCCCGACTGGTTCGGCAGCCGGGCCGGCCGACCTGAGAGGCCGGCGACCGAGCCGGCCGACGAGGCGACCGGCGACTCGGCCGACGATTCGACCGACGACTCGACCCCAGCTCGGACAACCGGGCCGGGCGCCGGCGAGTCCGGCGCCGTCACGCCTCTTGCGCCTCTTGAGGCCGATCTCGCGAGCCTGCCTACGCCGCCGCGCTTGCTCGGCCGCCGCGAAACGCCAGCCCAAACCGGGGCCGTCTTGGCCGAAGCCAAGACCCTGGTGGTGGCCGGCCGCGGCTTGGACGACCAGGCCGGAATTGAGCTGGCCGCCGCGACGGCCCGAGCCCTGGGCGCCGATTGGGGCGTCAGCCGGCCGGCGGCCATGAGCGCCTGGGCCCCTCTCGATCGGCTGGTGGGCGTGTCGGGAACCGTCGTCGCCCCCCGCTGGTGTCTGGCGGTCGGCCTGTCCGGGGCGGCGGCCCTCCACGCCGGCATACGCAAGGCCGGCTTTCTGGCCGCCGTCAACTCCGATCCCAAGGCGCCCATCGTGGGCCTGTCGGATCTGGCGGTGATCGGCGACGCCAAGCCCATTTTGCAGGAGCTGCTCAAGGCCGCCGCCGAGGCCGCCTTAAGCCTGGAGACTCGGCCCGAAGACCCAAGCCCGGAAACCCAAGCCCTGAGTCACGGCCCGGCGGCAGCGAGCTAAATGCCCTGCCGGCGGTCCGCGCCGCCAGACGACGGCCTTCCCCGGCGGCCCCGCGCCGGCTGCGCCCCCGACCCGATCCTGACCCGACCCCAGGAGAGACCTAAATGCAAGTTAAAATCTTGTCCCAAAGCCACATCGCCTCTTTGGGCCTGACCATGCGGGAAATTATGGACGCGCTGATCGAGGGCTGGAAGATCTTGGCACGCGAAAAAGTCGAGTTGCCGGCCAAGATAGGCATCCACCCGCGCCCGGACTGCTACGTCCACGCCATGCCTTGCTACGTGCCCTCGCTGGACGCGGCCCTCATCAAGTGGGCGGCGGGCTACCCCTCGAACTTCGCGAAAAAGCTGCCCTACATCAACGGTCTCATCGTCGTCAACGATCCCGAGACGGGCCTGGTGGAGTTCATCATGGACTCGGCCTGGGTCACCGCATGGCGGACAGGGGCGGCCACGGGCGTCTGCGCCCAGCTGCTGGCCGCCGAAGGGGCCTCGGTCGCGGCGGTGGTCGGGGCCGGCGTCCAGGGCACGGCCACGGGCCTGGCCTTGCCGGCGGCCTTGCCGGCGGCCTTGCCGGCTCTCAAGACCCTCAAAATTTACGATCTTGTCCCCGCTCAGGTCGACCGCTTCGTCGAGCAGGTCGCGCCGAGCGCCCCAAGAGCGGAGCTCGTCCGCAGCCCCTCGGTCGAGGCCTGCGTGGCCGAGGCCGACGTCGTGGTCACCGCCGTGCCTATTTTGGAAAAGCCCCAGCCCGTCGTCCGCAAAAGCTGGCTCAAGTCCGACGTATTGTGCGTCTCGGAGGACTACGACTCAGGCTTCGACCCGGAGGTGATGACTTCCGGGCTGTTTGTGTGCGACGACCGCAACCAGTATCTCCAAACCCAGTCCTGGGGCGCGTATTTTCAGAATTACCCCCGAGCCGAGGGCCTGCACGCCGACATGTCGGAAATCTGCGCCGGCGTCAAGCCGTCGGTCAAGACGGGCCTGCGGGGCGCCGTGCTGATGGGCGTGGCCATGCACGACGTCATGACCGTCGAGCTCATCAAGGCCAAGCTCAAGACCAACCCCGTCGGCCAAATCGCGGAAATCTGAGGCGCTTTTTTTCCGGCCCGGAGGCGCTTCCGGGCCGGACGTTTCAGCCCGAGCCAGCCAGGCCAAGGTTTCCGGCGGTCCGCCGCAGGCCTCGTCGCCCGCAAGCCTGGCCTGCGGCGGCGGAGAGGGGCCGGCCGAGCCAATTTCGGCGAGCCCGCCAGCCGGCCAGAGCTGACAGGCCGTCCATATTTCGGTCGGCGCCGCCTGGAGGTCCGGAGCGCGCCCGGCCGGCCCCCA
Source organism: Deltaproteobacteria bacterium (assembly GCA_031269485.1). Taxonomy (GTDB): domain Bacteria; phylum Desulfobacterota; class Desulfarculia; order Adiutricales; family Adiutricaceae; genus JAISZC01. Next base: position 41,779 of record JAISZC010000032.1, on the reverse strand, counting down.
ATCCCCTGCAAATCCGCCGTCTGCCGCGAGGCCGAAAAAAACTTGCAAGCCAGTCCACGTTAGGGTAATATTCCCTTAACGATCCCTTGGGGGATTCATATTCGGTCCGGAACCGCTCGAGGTCAGAGCCGAGACTAAACGCCGCCACGCCTAGGCCGCTGGCCTGCAGGCGCCCTACGACCCAGTCCGCTTCTCCGAAGCGGGCAGTCCCCCCGCGTGCAGTCTTCTGACCGTCGATCCCTAAAAAAAGCGGTTCCAATGGACTTAAAGGGTTGAAGGGAGGCATATGAGAGGTGACAGGCCAGATTGAATTAGGACTCTTGGTGGCCCAGGCCCGCAAGAGCTTTGGCGGCCAATTGGCCTTACGCGACGTGGATTTGGAAGTCCTGACGGGCGAGTTTTTTACTTTGCTTGGCCCATCAGGTTGCGGAAAAACTACTTTACTGCGCATCATCGCTGGCCTGGAATTGCCCGATTCCGGGCGCATTTTTCTGGGGGGCCGCGAGGTCACCCATCTGCCGGCGGCCAAGCGTCAGGTCAACACGGTTTTTCAAAGCTACGCCCTGTTTCCGCACCTCAACATTTTCGAAAATGTGGCCTTCGGCCTGAAGGCCCGCAGCTTCGAACCTGACGAGATCAAACGGAGAGTGGGCGACAGCCTGGACATGCTGGAACTGACCGGCTTGGAAAAGCGCCTGCCGCATCAATTGTCCGGGGGCCAGAAGCAGCGGGTGGCCCTAGCCCGAGCCCTGGTCAACGAGCCGGAAATCCTGCTCTTGGATGAACCCATGAGCGCCCTCGACGCTCACCTCCGGACTCAGGTCCAGGAGGAGCTGCGCCGTCTGCAGCGCCGCTTGGGCACGACCTTCATCCTGGTCACCCATGATCAGGACGAGGCCATGGTGCTTTCCGACCGCCTGGCGGTCATGAAGGACGGCCAGGTCATCCAGACCGGCGCGCCTCGGTCGGTCTATTCTAAACCCACCAATCAATTCGTCGCCGAATTCCTCGGCGCGGCCAACATACTGCCTGCCCGTCGCGACGGGGATCAGGTGGTGACCGATTTAGGGCCCTTGCGACTGTCGGAAGCCCCCAGATGGCAGGAAGGACGCTTGGCCATCAGGCCCGAGCGCATCCAGCTGGAAGACGAGTCCCCCGGGGGCGCCTTCAACTGGATTCGAGCCAGAGTGCGGGAAGCCGTCTATCGCGGCGAAAGCCTCGATCTGTGGCTCGATCCCGGCCCGGTCAGGGTGCGCACTGACTCGCGGGGCCATCTGGGCCCCGGCGATCAGGTGAGCCTGTTCTTCCCGCCCGACGCTCTGGTCGCCCTTGACGACCAGCCCATGTAAAGCGGCCACGACTTAATCGATCCATGGCCCGGACGGGCGGATCCTCATCCGCCCGTCCGGGCTTTCGATTCGCCTCGACCGCGCAGTCCGGCGCCGAGGCGGGCGGGAGGCCGCCATGACCGAGTCCACCGGCCGCAAGGCCCGCAAGATGATATCCTGGCGGGGAGACGTGCGCGACGCCCGAGAACTGCGTCTCGCCGGCCTGGCCCTGGCCGGCCCGCCCCTCGTCTGGCTGGCGACGCTGCTGGCCCTCCCCTGCGCGGCCCTGGCCTTGGTGGCTCTGGCCGCCCGAGGCCCTTACGGCCAAATCGTATGGAGCTTTTCAGCCGCCAACTTCAAGCGCCTTTTGGGCTACGGCCTGTTCGGCTGGAGCCCGGACTTCCTGCTGATTCTCCTGCGAAGCCTTGAGGTGGCCTTGGTCACCACGGTCGTGTGCGTGCTGCTGGCCTACCCCCTGACCTTCCACATCGCCTGCCGGCCGCGCAAGGCTCGCGTCTGGTGGCTGACCCTCATCATCGTCCCCTTCTGGACCAACGTGGTCGTCAGGACCTACGCCTGGCTGCTGCTGCTCAGCCCCCAGCTCCCGCCGGCCAAGCTGGCCGCCTGGGCCGGCTTTGTTCCCCCCGGCGGCGCCCTCTACCCAAGCGAGCTGGCCGTCTATCTGGGCATGGTCTCGACTTTCCTGCCCTTCATGGCCTTGCCGCTTTACGCCAGCGTCGAGCGCCTCGACTGGGATCTGCTGGAGGCGGCCAGGGATCTCTACGCCGGCCGCTGGACGGTCTTTCGCCAGGCCATCTTGCCCCAGACCCTGCCGGGCCTGTCGGTGGGCCTGGTGATGACGTTCGTGCCGGCCATGGCCATGTTCGTGGTGTCCGACATCCTCGGCGGGGCCAAGCAGATGCTCGTCGGCAACCTCATCCAGCTGCAGTTCGGCCAGGCCCGCGACTGGCCCTTCGGGGCCATGCTGTCCATGGCCCTGATGATCATGACCTTGGCCAGCTTGGCCCTGTGCCGGCGCCGTCCCAAGAATCTCTGACCATGGACCGCAAGCGCCCCATGGTGGCCTTGACGGCCTTTTTCTCCCTGCTGCTGCTCTACCTGCCGGCGGCGGCCGTGGCCGTCTTCTCCGTCAACTCCGCGCGCATCGGCTTCGCCTGGAAAGGCTTCACCCTGAAGTGGTACGCCCGGTTGCTCCACAACGAATACATCCAGGAAGCGGCCGTCAACAGCCTGCTGGTGGCCGCCGTCTCCACGGCCGTGGCCACCGTGCTGGGCACGGCCCTGGCCTTGGGGCTGGACCGCGTCCCCTGGCCCCGCAAGGCCCACCGCGTCTTCGACGTCGTCATCAACCTGCCGGTCGTCGTGCCCGACATCATCATGGCCGTCAGCCTGACCTTGGCCTTCACCCTCCTGCGGCAATTGTCAGGGGTCTTCGCGTTGGGCATGAGCACCCTCATCATCGGACACATCACCTTTCAAATCTCCTTTGTGACCTTGGTCGTCAGAAGCCGGCTGGCCTCCCTCAACAAAGAGACCGACGAGGCGGCCAGGGACTTGTTCGCCTCCAATTTTTATCTTTTCAGACGCGTCACGCTGCCCCTGATCATGCCCGGCGTGCTGGCCGGCGCCATGCTGGCCTTCACCCTGTCGCTCGACGATTTCATCATCAGCTTCTTCACTCATGGCCCTGAATCGGTGACTTTGCCCATCTACATCTACTCCTCGCTCAAGCGCGGGCTGTCCCCTGAAATTTACGCCCTGTCCACGGTCATGCTGCTCTTCACCGTGCTTATGGTGCTGATCGCCGAACGCTTCACGCGCCGGCTCTGACGTCGGGCCTGGAGCGAGCCGGACTGGTCTATTATATAATTTTGGATTACGAGAGGATTATGATTTAAAAATGGAGGACATGCTAGCGAGATGGCGTTCTGATTTATTTACTATTTATACAATCAAAGAACTGAGATATACCTTTAAATGAAATATTATGGTTTAAGGAGACTTGTTCGCCTCCAATTTTTATCTTTCGCGTCACGCTACCCTTGTTCATGCCCGGCGTGCTGGCCGGCGCCATGCTGGCCTTCACCCTATCGCTCGACGATTTCATCATCAGCTTCTTCACCCATGGCCCCGAATCGGTGACTTTGCCCATCTACTCCTCGCTCAAGCGCGGGCTGACCCCTGAAGTTTACGCCCTGTCCGCGGTCATGCCGCTCTTCACCGTGCTTATGGCGCAGATCGCCGAACGCTTCACGCGCCGGCTCTGACGTCGGGCCTGGAACGAGCCGGACTGGAGGGGAGCGCTCGGCCGGCGCCGCGGCCGCGCCTCGGCGCCGGCCGCCTGGTTTTTTTCAGGCGCCAAAAGAGCGTCGACCGACCTGAGCCTCCCACGCAAACTGGCCTCTAAATGAAGTATTATGGTTTAATCTGTATAAATTCATTGACAATAATAGGGTCAAAATGATAACCTGCGCCCTTAATAATTATATTAATGGCAATATCATGCGTAAATGCCTTTTTATATGGTCTATCTGACGTTAAAGCATCATATACGTCAGTGATAGCCATCAGTCGGCCTAATAAAGGGATGTTCTCACCGCTTAAACCTGAAGGGTAACCAGTGCCATCCCATTTTTCATGATGATAATAAGCCATAATTTTAGCAAATTGAAGAAAATGTGTATCATCATTGGGCAATTCTAACCCAATTTTATCGATTATTTTTACACCTAGTTCGACATGTGTTTTTATACTTTCAAATTCTTCTTTAGTTAAAGGACCTTTTTTCTTAAGTATATTATCACTTATTGCTATTTTACCCACATCATGTAACTGAGAAGATTGTAAAATTAGTTCAAAATCCCAGTCTTTAATTAAATCAGTATATATATTATTATCTCTTAAACGATGCAGTAAATCACCAAGCCATCGCCTTGTTCTTGAGATATGTTCACCTGTGTTTGTATCTCTTGATTCAACAATATCAGCCACCGTATTTAAAATTGCTTTTTGTAATCTTATAACTTTATCAGTTTTTTCTTGTACCATTTTTTGTAAATTATTATTAAAATTACTTAATTCTTTACTTTGTGATTCAAGTATCAAACGCTGGTATAACAACGTTAGATGTATTTCTACTCGTTTTATTAGCAATTCTGGCTCAAAAGGTTTTGTTATATAGTCAACGGCCCCCAGAGCCAAGCCTGTAATTTCGCTTTGTGGATCATTTTTTGCTGTCAAAAAAATTACAGGAATTTGGCTTGTTGACTCCATATTTTTTAACTTAGCTATGGCATCAAAACCATTCATTGTTGGCATATTTATGTCTAATAATATTAATGAAGGCTTTACAGTCTCAAGCAAAGTAAACATTTTTTCAGCTGAGGGGACTGTTACAATATTTGCTATATCTTTGAGAGTATTTTTAGCAAATTTTAAATTTGTAATAGCATCATCAACAATCATTATTATATAATTTGAAAAATTAAACATTTTTAAACCTCAGTTAGCATATTATCGATTAGATGTAAGGCTTGATCAAATTCTGAAACTAAAATCGATTCTTCTATTTGGTTAACATATTTAACAGAGGATCTATAATTTGAAATTGATATCAATTCTATTAATTTATCAATTTGAGAAAAATTCTTTTCAGTTATGGCCATTTTAAGACGCTGTAACAAGAGATCGGCGTCATCTAATTCAACTTTATTCGTTTTATTATCCATATTTAAAAATATATGTTCAAAATTATTAATGAAAGCCCTCAAGCTTACAGTTATTTTCGATAATTTTTCTTTAAAATCATTAATTTCTGCATTAATTATGGATATATTATTTTTAATTGCGTTTTCTTCAAGAAAAGCTGCTAGTTTTGAGACTTCTAGGGCACCAATATTGGCACAGGCACTTTTTATTGAATGAAAAATGATAGTCAAATCTTGTCTATTGTCAGTATTTATTGCAACAACTTTATCAATAAATTCTTCAGCCTCATGTAAAAATATTTTTAAAATATTAAAATATATTTTTTCTGAATTATTGCAACGCCTTAAGCCAACTGAAGTATCTATACCTTTTAATAATTTAAAGTCGATTTCATTATTTTGTTCATTTGACAAATGATAATTTTTTACATTCTTATTTGGGCTATTAGGATCTATTTTTTTATTTGGCGGTATAAATTTTTCTAATATTTCATTTAAATTATTTTCTTCTATTGGTTTTAATATAAAATCATCAAAACCTTCTTCTATTAATGTTTCTCGGACCCCATTAATGGCGTTGGCGGTAAAAGCTAAAATAATATATTTTTTATCATCTTCTTCATTTTTTCGTAATTTTTTCATCAATGATATCCCATCCATTTCAGGCATCATTTGGTCAATTAAAAATATATCAAAATCCTGATTTTGTACTAAAGATAAAGCTTCGTTTCCAGATTGCGCCAGGGTAATCTGCATATCATAAGCTTCAAGATATCCTTTGGCAATTATTAAATTTGTTAAATTATCATCAACCACAAGGACGCGACAATTTGGAGCTTTGAAAGGAACTATGAAAATTTCATTATCTATTAATGTAAATAGAGAGTTATCTATTTGTCCAATAGGTTCAATATTATTGATTAGTTGAAAAACAGAAGCTGTAAAAATTGAGCCTTTTCCGTATTCACTTTCTACAGTTACGGTACCCTCCATTTTTTTACATAGATTACTGACTATGGCCAATCCCAATCCAGTGCCTTCGATGTAACGATGGCCTTCTTGTTCTATTCGTACAAAATCCTCGAATAATTTACCCATATTCTCCTTTTGTATACCTACACCTGTATCTATAACAGTAATTAACAAATTAACTTTGGGTTCAAATTCAAGATGTTGCAAAAAGCCTCTGATCAATAACTTAACCTGACCCTTTGGTGTGTATTTAACAGCATTAGATAATAAATTTAACATTATCTGCCTTAAAGCCGTATCATCGCCAATTAACCCGCGAGGTATATTTTTATCAATATCTACAACAAAATCAAGGTCTTTATCCTTAGTGCGTATATTAATTATCGATATTACATCAGATATAAGTCTGTCTAATTCATATGGTTTATTGGACAAAAGAAAAGTACTTGATTCAATTTTTGAAATGTCTAAAATATCATTAATTATGCTCATTAAATTCTTGCCAGCTCGTCTAATCTCTAAAAGCCTATTGAGTCCCTCTGGTTGTCCATAATCACGTATGGCTAGATCGCTCATACCAATAACAGCATTCATAGGTGTCCGAATTTCATGACTCATTCGCGCTAAAAATGATGATTTTAATCTACTTTCTTCTTGTGAGCGATATTTAGCGGCTGTATGACTAAGTAATAAATAACATAATGGCACGGCCAAAGCAAAACCTAAACAAGCAATAATGGGTATCATATTATAAATTGCGCTATAATAAAAACGTTCCGGAGAAACAATTCCTAGGTACCAGCCATTCTCTAAACGGCTAAAAAAAGCTATTTTTTTGACCCTTTCATTGACTATTTTCTCGATAATAATATCATCTTTATCGTTTTCTTTATTATTATCCTTAATTTTAATTGATTTTAATTTATCACTTAAACCGCTGCAACCTGGTAACATATCAATATTTTGACCAATATATTTATCAATAGGATGGCTTAAAACATTTAAACTGCTATCAATAAGTACACCATATCCCATACCTCCAAAACTAAATTCTGTAACTTGCTTAATAATCGGATTTAAAAGATAATCTATAGCTATTACACCATGACTTTCACCATTATCGTCATAAATAGCTGTAGAAATTGCGGAGACTACTTGGCCAGTCCGTGAATCTTTATATGGCTTAGTATAATATAAACCTTGTTGTAAAATTGCGCCACGAAACCAGGGAGAAATTTTTGGATTATAATATTCGTCGAGAATTAAACCCGCACCATCTAAAAAATTACCATCAATATAACCATATACCGATAAAAATACATCTTTAATATTTTTTTGTTCTCTATATAATTCTGTTTGTTTTGTTAATATTTCTAAGAGATCATTTGGTTTTGCTTTATTTTTTATAGCAATCTTTAAAGTTGAAACACTTTGATTTAAAGCGGCTTCATGAGCTACAACTAAGTTTCTTAAGGTTATGCTATGCACATGCATAATAGTTCGATTATATACGTCAATATGACGCTTCATAATAGAACTAACATAAGCATAGGAAGCTAATATCATTATAAAAAAAGCAATACAAACAAATATTACTTGTTTGTATTCTTTTTTAATTAATAAAATAATGTCCATAATTTTTACGACGGAGTTTCGCTTGTTGGGCTGAAGGGGCAAGGATCTGCAACGCCAAAGAGTCGCCTCTTGGGCCTGGCCGCCCGGCGGTCGAGGACGTCTACGTGGGGAGCTCGGTTCGCCGTTCCCTGCCTCTGGCCGATGGTTCAAGGCTAGCCGGCGCCCTTCGAGTTTGGCCCGGCCCAAAAAGCCCTGAACGCCAGGCGGCGGGGGCCAAAGCGTTCTTGTCTGTCTAATGCGTGCTTTGAGTCAAAAAGTACCTAAATATATAATAATATTAAGTATTATTCCTTAATCGCGGTGTTTATGTCTATCGTATAGTATTTATCTGGAGTTTCAACGCTAGCGACACTAAGATAACTTTTACCAAAAGTATATATATCTTGATATATCAAAAAATAATTTAATATTGGCTTGTCAGTGGTTGAATCGTTATAATAATTACCATTCCACTTAGCATCAGGAAAAAAAGGGTTGTAACAATCTAATAGTTTTTTATTGATTTAACATCAGCCTTTTTCGCAATAAGCTTGCCAAAATCAGCTATTCCAGTCGTTTAATTATAACCAAAAGATAAGTCCAAGTCACCAATCGACCACTTGCCCCTGCTTTTATAACTTTATTTTCTATTTTATATTAAAGTCCAATACCAACATAATTAGTTAAGTCTAAATCAAAAGCTTCAGGGTATCCCACTATACTTGATGGGAAATCAGCTTCAACAAATATTCCACCATATTTTGTAATTTGTTGAATTAACGGACCAGTATACGCATCATTTATGCAAAAAAAAACAGTATTGATCTATATTTTTTATCCAAGGTGGAAAAATATCAATTATATATTGTTTTACCACTTCAACGCCATCTAGTCTGCTCGGTCCGGAGCCCTCTCATCGGAGAATTCTAATCCTAAATCTTTACTGACTTCTTTCATAATTAAAAATCGTCATTTCATAGTCTCATAAGCTAAATGACGATCAAAAGATATATGAACAAATTTTTTTGCACTTTACTGAATACAGTATTAAATGTTCTCTAGAAATAAAATCAGAATCGACTACTAAATCGGCATAAAATGATATTTATTCTGGTTCTTCATGCGCTTCTCCAGCTAAGCATATAATATCAGGTCGTCTAGCTTTGACTCGTCTAAAACCTTCGGCCGTCCCTGGCACAGCTTGATTGACCACAATAGCTTTCATCATAGGATCATCGGCAAAACTATCTATTAAACTCGCCGTAGCTTCTAGATCATCAATAAATTGATCAGAGTAAAACCGATGGTCAATAAGACCGCCATCAGATACTTGTCCGTATCTACGTATCATTTCTCCACGCCGATAACTTCTTCAGCGCCTTGACTTATCATGCCAGTTATAATAACGAAATGTAGGTTTTGCTTTTAATATCTAGTCGTTACCCAACATAAAATATTTTTCTGGAATTATTTCTGCAGTATTGCCCAGAAAACCTTGACCAAATATATAAGTATCTTGATATAACAAAAAATAATGTTCAATTATATGACCAGAAGAATCTCGATAGGCACTCCCATTCCAGTCTATATCTGACGAAAATTGGCTATATGATTCTAATAATTTATCTAAATTATCAACTTGCACATTATTTTCAATAATTTGTTTAGCAAAGGATATTAATCCGGCCGTATGGCAATATCCGAGCGAAGCCGTCCAAGTGCCAAATCTTCCCGCTAAATTAGCCTCAACCACTGCGGTATCAATTTCTTTTATTACATCTTGCCATTTAATATTTGAAGATAAGTTGATATTAAATAATTTAGGATAACCGATAAGTGGAGAGGCTAGATCTGATTCAATAAAATAACCACCATATTTTGCAACTTGTTTGACTATAAAGGCAGTATGAGACTCATTAGTACTAAAAAAAGCCGTATCTTTACCATATTTATCTAACCATACCATAATATTTTTAGATAAAAATTTTTCAACGCCATCAAGACCCTCTTCTCCGATAGGATCTGGAGCATTTTCTGATGCAAATTTTAACCCTAAATCTTTACATGCTTCTTCCATTATAACTTTTCGACGATTAATCGATTCCTTAATCATATGTCGAGGAAATGATATATGAACAAAAGTTTTTGCTCCTAATTTTTTAGCTGCTAAGGGAAGAAGATAACCTCTAGCAATAAAATCTGAACTTACTACTAAATCACTGACAGACGAAATATGAATTGGATCTTCATGAATTTCGCTTACTAATAATTTAATATCAGGACGTTTTTGTTTTATGTTTTTAAATGCTATAGACGTTCCAGGAACACCTTGATTGACGACAATAGCTTTAACTAATGGATCAGTACTTAAATTTTCAATTATTTTTATTGTTTTATCCATATCAGTTACAAAATCTTCAGGATAAGTAACATGTTTAATTAAACCACCAGACTCTGCTGCGCCGTATTTTTTAATCATATCCATAGCTACCGTATATTCATCACAAGTTTGGATACAAGGCCCAGTAACTACACCTATTATATATTTTGATTCTCCTTCAGGGTCATGCTGAGCCATAACAAGTTGACTATTCATGAATAATATAATTAAAATAGTTACTATATATATATTAAATGCTTTACTTTTTTTGCCATTTTTTACCGCTTGTTGTCATATTGGAGTTATGGTAGTTAGTCTTAGCGAACTAACTGAGGGGAGCCTATGTGATCGGCGAAGACATGCAACAAACGAGACGCCCCCGTGACGTCCGGCTTCGACGCTGAATCTCGATCAGGTCGGAGACTTTCGGGGCAGCGCCGGTCGGCCGCCGGCGAACGGTCTCGCGCTTGGCCTCCGAACGGAGTCCGGCCGTTCCGGCAACGACTTGAAAGGACGTCCGGAAGCCAAAAGGACGACAGGAGAGACGCCGCAACGGCGCTCCCGTTCCGAGGCCGGAAAAAGTTAGGAGTTTCAACGCTCCTTCGCGTTTGGTCGATTGTAGCATGAGCCGACATAAAGTCAATTTTCGCGGCCCCCTGCGGCCCAGGCGCCGTCGCGGCCGACGCCTAGGCCGCCGCTTATTTCGCCTGTTCTTTCTTCGGCCTTTCCGCCGGCTTGGCCGCCGGCTTGGCCGTCGACTTGGACGCCGGCTTGGCCGCCGGCTTGGACGCCGACTTGGCCGTTGGCTTGGCCGCCGGCTTGGCCGCCGGCTTGGCCGCCGGCTTGGCCGCCGGCTTGGCCGCCGGCTTGGCCGCCGGCTTGGCCGCCGACTTGGCCGCCGGCTTGGCCGCCGGCTTGGCCGTTTTTCGGATCGGCTTGTTGAGGGCCTGGCGCACCCATTCCAACCGTTTGAGGTCAATGTCCGACGGAATGGTGCAGTCAGCGCCGACGATGACTCCCACGTTTCCCGCCTCGGCCGCGAGTTCCTTGGCGAAGGCCTCGACCTCGTTTCTGGAGCCGGAGGTCAGCACGGAGCCGGCCGTGTTGGGAAAGCCTCCGACGACCGCCCGACCGCCAAACAGCCGCCGGCCTTCGCCCAGGCTGAGGCCTTCGACGTTGACGGCCCAGCTGAAGGCCTGCGCCTGATAGGCGGTGAAAAAATCCAAATTGTTTTTGACCTCGTCATACCCGCAGATGTGCAAGATGTTGCGTCCGCCGGCCTCTTTGGCCGCCGCCAGGACCGCCAGCTCCGGCGGCGCCAGGACCCGGCGGTAGACCTCGTCGGAAATGCGGTTGACGTCGGGGTTTTGGACGCTCAGATACAAGCCGTCGGCGCCGCCGTCCTCGATCACGGCTTGCGCCAGCACGGACAGCCCCCGCGCCATGGCGCCCAAGGCGACCTTGACGGTCTCCGGCTCGCGCAGGATCAGCTCGCAGAAAAGGTTTCGGCCCAGGAGGAACCTAAGGCACGTGGCCGGCGAAAAAATGTTGAAAAACCGGCAGACGTCGGGCTGCAGATCGGCGATGCGCCGCGCCAGCTCGACTTGGCCGCGCAACCACGGATGAGAGGGGTCCACGGGATCCAGGCGGCTCAAGTCGTCGCGCTTTTTGACGGGGGGGCCGGGCGCCGGATAGGCGAAGAAGCCGTCGGTCATTATCTTGATCAGATCCGGCTCGAAGGCCTTGAAGAAGCGTCGATGGCCCTCCACGACCAAGTCCAGGAGGCCGGGGTCCGCCAAATAATCGGCCTTTTCCGGCTGGTCCAGGAAATGGAACCAGAACCCCACAGGCGTTCTGTCAACCGGTTGGTTGTCAAAGACACTGACGATGAGCTTTCTTTTGTTCATGCAAATCCCCCAGGATGCCCGCGGCTTGAGCCGCGGCAGGAATCGGCCGTCGTCTTTCAGGCCGCCCAAGAGTGCTCGCCACCTTCGTCCCAACGATTTTTTCGACGCGTCGGCCGGGGCCGAGGCCGACGCGGCCTGCTTGACAAGGCTAGCGGCGTCAAATAAGATTGCCCAGCCGTCAAAACTCCTCGGCGCGTGCAAGGCGACCGACGCGCCGGAGGTCGGGGCCGTCAACCCGGGCTCTTCGGAGCCCCGCCGGAGAAACCATGGATTATGACATCGCCTTGATGCCGGGAGACGGCATCGGCCCCGAAGTCATCGGGCAAGCCGTCCGGGTCTTGGAGGCCGCGGCTTCGGTCCACGGCTTCAGGCTTAAATTCGCGACCTATCCTTTCGGGGCGGCCTACTACCTCCGGCACAAGCAGGTCCTGCCGCCGGGCGCCTTCGACGAGCTGGGGGCCGCCCAGGCCTTGCTGCTGGGGGCCGTAGGCGACCCTCGGGTGCCGCCCGGCCCGCTGGAGCAGGAGCTGCTGCTGGCCTTGCGCTTCCATTTCGATCAATACCTCAACCTCAGGCCCGCCCGCTCCTTGCCCCGCGTGCCCGTCCCCGTCGCCCTGCCCGCCGGCCGCGTCCTGGACGCGGTGGTGGTCAGGGAGAACACCGAAGACTTCTACATGGGCCTCGGCGGCCGCGGCCAGGGCCGCCTGGCTCAGGACCTGGAGGCCAACCGGGGGTTGTACCGCTTCAAAGGCCGGCTGGAAGGCGCCTTTGAGGCCGACGACGAGGGGAGAGAGGTCGAGGCGGCCTTCTCTTTGGGCCTTTTGACCGCGCCAGCCGTGGCCCGGATCACCCGCAAGGCCTTCGAGCTGGCCCGGGCCCGCGGCGAAAACGTCGTCCACTCGGCCACCAAGGCCAACGCCCTGCCCCATTATTACGGCTTTTGGGACGTCCAGACCGCGCGGGCGGCGGCCGAATTTCCGGACGTCAAGCTCGCGCCGATGAACGTGGACAATCTGTGCTACCAGCTGCCGCGGACGCCGCAGGACTTCGGCGTCATTTTGTGTCCCAACCTCTTCGGCGACATCGTCAGCGACCTGCTCTCGGCCCTGGCCGGCGGCCTGGGGCTGGCGGCCTCGGCCAACGTGGGCGACAGCCTGAGCATGTTCGAGCCCGTCCACGGCTCGGCGCCGGACATCGCCGGCACGGGCCGGGCCAATCCGTTGGCCGCCATCCTCTCCGGGGCCATGCTGCTGGATCATCTGGGTCAGGCCGAGGCCGCCGAGGCCGTCCGCCGGGCCGCGGCCGCCTTCCTGGCCGCCGGCCGCGATCTGCCCTTCGAGCTGGGCGGCCAAGCGCCGACCGAGACGGTCGGCCGACTGACGGCCGAAACGCTGCTGACGACCGGACGCTGAAGGTCATGTCCGCCCTGGGCCGACCGGCGGTGCTGATGGACCGCGACGGCACCATCAACCACGACGTCGGCTACTTGTGGCGCTGGGAAGACTTCCGGTGGATCGCCGGCGCGCCCGAGGCCTTGGCCGCCCTGAGCCGGGCGGGCTTCGCGCTGGCGGTGATCACCAACCAGTCGGGCGTGGCCCGCGGCTTTTACCGCGACGAGGACGTGCTCGCCCTTCACCGGAGCATTCAAGCCGACCTCAAGGCCCGCGCGGGCGTGGACCTGGACGGCTGGTACCATTGCCCGCACCTGCCCGACGCCTGCTCCTGCCGCAAGCCCAAGCCCGGGCTCATCGAGCGGGCGGCCTCGGAGCTGGGCTTGGATCTGTCTGCCTCCTACATGATCGGCGACAAGGCGGCCGACGCCCAGGCCGGCCTCAACGCCGGAGTGCATCGAACCATATTGGTCCGCACCGGCTGCGGCCGCCAAGAGGAAGCCGAACGGCCGCCTCAAACCGCCGCGGTCGACGACCTGACGGCCGCGGCGGCCCTCATCCTCGCGGAGGCCGGGGACGTCCGTTGACGGCGTCCGGCCGAAGCGCCGACGGGCACTTGCCCGCGGCCGGCGCTTGCCAATGCGCCGCCTGAACTGCGCCGCGCGGCCGGCCGCGGACGCCGTCCAAAATTTTTGTCGCCGCCTTGACGACGCGTGACCAGGGCCGGTCCTCAAAAAAAACGCGCCACTGAAAAGCTCGCCGAGCAAAAAAACTCGGCGTCAACCTAACTCCGCCCGCGACTCAACCGCGGACCTTTTTTTTGCGCCCCTTTTTCGCACCCCATGATCAGGTGAACGCCCATGAACCTTCCCGACGACAAAATCTTGCTGCCCAAGTCCGCCTTGCCCGCCGCCTGGATCAACGTCCTGCCCGACCTGCCCGAGCCGTTGGCCCCCTACCTGGGGCGAGACCGGCAACCCGTGGATCCGTCAGCTCTGGCGGCCATCTTCCCGCCGGCCCTCATCGAGCAGGAGCTCAGCGGGCAAAGGCTCGTCCCCATCCCCGAACCGGTCCTGGAGGCCCTGGCCATGTGGCGGCCCACGCCGCTGATACGGGCACGACGACTGGAAAAGGCCCTGGGGGTGAGCTCGCGCATTTATTACAAGGACGAAAGCGTCTCGCCCTCCGGCAGCCACAAGAGCAACACGGCCATGGCCCAAGCCTATTTCAACCGCGCCGCCGGCGTCAAGCGCCTGAGCACCGAGACCGGGGCCGGTCAATGGGGGACGGCCTTGGCCTTCGCGGCCAGGCACTTCGGGCTCGACGTGCGGGTCTACATGGTCAAGGTCAGCCTGGAGCAAAAGCCCTACCGCAAGGTCATCATGAACCTGCTGGGGGCCGAGGTCCTGGCCAGCCCCAGCCAGCTCACCGAGGCCGGCCGCCGGGTCCTGGCCGCCGAACCGAACGCCCTGGGCACGTTGGGCCTGGCCATCAGCGAGGCCGTCGAGGAGGCGGCCGGCCGCCCCGACACCAATTACTCGTTGGGCAGCGTGCTTAACCACGTGCTCCTGCACCAGACAGTCATCGGCCAAGAGGTGGACAAGCAGCTGGCGATGGTCGGCGAAAAGCCCGACTTCCTCGTGGCCTGCCATGGCGGCGGCTCCAACTTCGGCGGACTGGCCATTCCTTACGTCGCCAAGCTTTTGGCCGGCGAAAAAATCCGCGTCATTGCCGCCGAGCCCGAATCCTGCCCGACTCTGACGGCCGGCCAGTTCGGATACGACGTGGGCGACGTGGCCGGCCTGACGCCCTTGATGCCCATGTTCAGCCTGGGCGCCGGCTTCCAGCCGCCGGCCATACACGCCGGCGGCCTGAGATACCACGGGGCCTCGCCCATCGTCAGCTCGCTTCTCAAGTCCGGCCTCATCGAGGCCGAGGCCGTCTCGGCCGAGGAAGCCTTCAATTACGCCAAGATGATGGCTTTTTCGGAATACGTCGTCCCGGCCCCGGAATCGAGCCACGCGGTGGCCGTCGCCTGCCGCAAGGCCCTGGAGCTGGAACAGGCCGGACGGCCAGGCTGTCTGGTTTTCACCCTCTCGGGGCACGGCCTGCTGGATCTGGCCGCCTATCAAACGGCCTGAGGTCCAACGAGGCCGCGGACCGCCGCGGCCAGGCCGCCCCCGAACGGCCCGGCCGCGAGCGTCCCTAAAACGCTCAAGCCGCCCCCAAGCGACGCCTGACCCCCGACGGAGCTTGAGGCCGCCTCGCTCCGCAGTCTTCCAAGACTTCTTCTTGAGCCGCGCTTCGGCCGCGCCGGAGCCACGCCGCTTCAAACGTGCATTTCCAGGCCGCTTCAAACGTATATTTCCAGCACCAGGCGCAAAGGCCGCCACTGATCTCCCTCGAAGCTCATCACCAGCGTGAAGCCCAAGGCGGTCTTGCCCACCCGCCATTCGCCCGCGACCAGCCAAGGGCTTTCGGGGCCCAGAGAATCCCTGACCGTCGCGGAGGCCGCCGGAGCGGCCGACAGCGGCCTGGACTCCAGCAAGGTCAGCTTGCCGCGGGTCGGAAAAAACTGCAAGTCGTCCCGATAAGGCGCCAGAACCCGATATGACTCCCACAGCCGGGCCGGATCGTCCTTGGCCTGCCAAGAAGGCGAGATTAGGCGGTGAAAGCTGGAAAAATCCCCGGCGACCAGCCCCTCGACCCAGGCGGTCATGACGCCTTCCAAAGCCTTCCGGACGGAAATCACGGGCGCCTCGACGTCCGTTCCCCCGTCCTCAAGCCGGACCGCCGTCTGGGGAGCCGCAGGGTCCAACAAGACGTCGACGCGGACCGCGTCGGCCTCGACCACGCGGCGCTCCCGCAACCAATGCAGGCCGACCGCGGCCGAAGCGGCGACCAAGAGCGCCAAGACCGCCCAAGCGACCTTGCGCCAGGGCCTCGGCCGACGATATCTGAGGCGTGGAGCTCTTCGAAACATGCTTGCACCAATCCGGCCGCGTCGCCAGACGGGGAAACGGCGGCTTTGCCTCGCGGCCGCGAAGGCCGGGCAAAGGGTCAACGGCAGAAGTATACTATGTTCCGGGAAAAGACTAAAGGTTCCTCGCAAGTTCCGGCCGCCGGCCAGCCCCGCTCGGCCGTCCGAGGCCGCGCTCCGGGCAGGCGCCGCCCTGGCCCTGAGACCGCCACGACCGCCTTCAAAGACGAACGCGCGCGCAGTTTCCGAAAAAATCGCCGACCTGCGCAATCTCGCGGGAATCTCGACCGTCGGGTCGCGGCCGAGCCCAGTCTTTTTTTTAATATCATCACGTTATAATTATTAAGTTGAACATAATGTGTAATATTTAAGCCATAAATGAAGTCTATTAAATATATAGAAAGTTGCTATATTAGAAAATATAAGTATTTATTTGACATTATATGCACTATTTATTACTAATTATCAAGCTATAGCAGTTTTATAATAAGTTTTCATATAAATTATAACGATAAAAATAATATTTTGGAAAATAAATTCATTAAAGATTAATAATGATAGTGACAATATTTTAAAAAATAATATAAAGCTTAATTAATTAATAGATTTTAATTAAGATAAAACGTATAAAATAAGATAAAATTTGATTATTAAAAAATTAAATTTGGCCAAAATTATCAAGTTTTAAGGCCTATTGTAAAAGATTATTGAGCCGTCAAGTTGAAAAGGAGGTTTTTGCTAAAAGGTCAAATTTGGTCCGGGCCGCGGCACGCAGGCGTCGGGCCACGCCAGGCCGCCGCGGCGGCCTTGACGATTTTCGCCCTTAATTCAGCTTGACTTGCGGCTGGGAAAAGGCTATATTCTTCCGTCCCTGACCGGGACCAAACCGTCGCGGCTCCCGCCCCCTCCGGGCGGCTCGGCCGAGGCCAGCGACGCGGCCGCGCGCGCGGCCGACGGCGCCTCCGCGCCCTGGAACGCGGACTCCCCTCGCTCCGTTCGGTCAACGCCGACGGGGCCTTTAAGTCTTTAAGTCCATGAGGAGAACTAAATGCATTTTAGAAGGTACGAGACTCTCGTTCTGCTCTCGCCCAATTTGGCCGCCGACAAGCTCGAAGCCTTCAAAAGCAAGGTCGACAGCATCCTGACCGCCGGCAAGGGCCAAATCGTGCGCCTCGACGAGTGGGGCCGCCGCAGGCTGGCCTACCCGGTGCGCAAGGAGCTCTTCGGCTACTACTTGCTGTACGATTACCGCGCCGAGGCGGCTGTGTCCGCCGAATTGGAGCGTCAGCTGAAGATCGACGAGCAGGTCTTCAAATTTTTGACCTTGGTGCTGGACAAGAACTTCACCGAGGACAGCTTGAAGGCCGTGCTGGAGCGTTTGGCCAGCGCGGCTTCGCCAGGCGAAAAGTCCGAGGCCGCCAAGGCCGCCCCGGTCGCCGCGGCCGACGAGCCGGCCGACGAGGCCGACGCCCCGGCCGAAGACGACTCCGACGATCAGAGCGCAGAAACCGCCGCCGAGGCGAACTGAGGAGAATTCGAGATGGCCGAACACGGAAGCGGTTCAGACGACCGGGGCGCGGCGCGCCGTTCGCGACCCAAGAAGAAGCCCTACCACCGCCGCAAGGTGTGTCGTTTCTGCGCCGATCACATAGCCAACGTCGACTACAAGGACGTCAAAACCATCAGGCCCTTCGTCACCGAGCGCGGCAAGATTGTGCCGCGGCGCATCAGCGGCAACTGCGCCAAGCATCAAAGGCTCCTGACCAAGACCATCCTGCGGGCCCGGTACATGGCCCTGCTGCCCTACACGGCCATGGTGCCGTCCGTCCAATATTGAGCGGAGGCGCTGAGACATGGATATCATCCTTACCAAGGACGTGGCCAATCTCGGGCTGACCGGGCAAGTCCTCACGGTGGCCCCCGGCTACGCCCGAAATTATTTGCTGCCCAACGGCTCGGCCTTGGCGGCCACGCCCGCCAACCTCAAGTCCATGGCCAGAAAAAGGGCCGAGTTCGAGGCCCGGGCCAAGGAAGCCAAGGACCAGGCCCTGGATTTTAAAGCCCGGCTGGCGGGCGTGGCGCTGACGTTGGTCCGCAAGGCCGGCGACAAAGGCAAGCTCTACGGGGCCGTCACGCCCCAAGATTTGGTGGAGGCGGCCGCGGCCGCGGGGCTGACCATCGACCGCAAGCGCCTGCGCCTCGCCGAGCCCATCAAGACCGTGGGCGATTTTGAGGTCTCTTTGAGGCTCCACCCCGAAGTGCTGGCCGCCTTTAAGGTCAAGGTCTTGGCCGAGGGGACGCCAGCCAAGGAGCCCGCCCAAGAGACGGCTTCGGCCGAAGCGGCGGCTGAAGTTCCGGAGGCCCCCGCCGACTAAATCTCCGCCGCCGCCCTGAAAGGCCGCCTGAGACGGCTCGGCTCCAGCCGGCGCGTCTCGGAGGCCTGATCGGCCGCCGAACGCTCTTGGGCCTCGGCGGCCGCGGCCAGATCGGCCTAAGAGGCGCAAGCTTCGGACCTCGGTTGAGGTGGCCCGTCATGACGTCCAAAAAAAAATCCCGCTCCAAGCCCGTTCCGGACGAAAATCCCGGCTTGCTGCGCCAAATGGGCCAAGGCCTAGACAAAGTCTTGAGCCGCCTCAACGAAAGAGGACAAAAGACGCCGGCGTCGCCCTTGGACGAAGCGATTATGTCAGGCGACTTTTTGGCCATCTGGCCGCGCGTGGAAGAGATCTTAAGCCCGCAAGATTCGGAAAACGCTTGGAGCCAGAACATTCTCAGTCTTATTTTGTCCTTTTCAGGTCTGACGTGGGCCTTTCTGACCGAAATGCTCCCAGGCGATCCGACTCATTTCGTCATCTTGGCCCACCAGCCGCAACAGCCTAAATTGGCCCTGCGCCACCCCATCGACTCCGGCCTGGCCGGCTGGGTCCACGTCAAGCTCGACGCCTTGGCTCTGCCGACCCTGACCGGCGCCGAAAAAGTCGCCTCCATCTTCCATCCAGGCGATCCGCTCAAAAACGCCACCTCTTTCTACGGCTGGCCGCTGATTTCCAACCAAACCTTGCGCGGCAGCCTCCTGCTGGCCGGCTCGGACGGAAAAACGCTCGCCGCGGAGCAGCTGAGCTTTCTCGACTGTCTGGCCCTGCGTCTGGCGGCCCACCTGCATCAGGACCGCCTCACCAGCCGGGTGGTCGAGCTCAGCCGCCTCGACCCCCAGACTGGCCTGCCGCACCGCAGCTATTTCATCGAGCGGCTGGAGCGCCTCGTCAATCTCTTCGGCGTCCAGGGCCAGAGCGTGACGCTGACCCTGCTAAGCGTCTCGGGCCTGGGGCGCTTCGCGGCGGCCCACAACCAAGAGGACGCCCGCAGCCTGCTGAGGTCCTTGGCCCAGCAACTTTTGCAGCATTCCGGCCCGGACTGGGAGCTGGGGCACGTGTCCTACGGGCTGTTCGCCCTGGCCGCGCCGGCCTCGGAACGCCAGACGCTGGAAAAGACGCTGCTGTTGTTCCAAAAACGCCTCAGCGACTGGCCCATCCCCACCCGCAGCGGCCGGGTCAGCTTCGTCTATCACCAAGCCCAAGTCGCCTTCCCCGAGGACGGGACCAAGGCCGAACTCCTGCTGGAGGCGGCCTTGACCAGCTTGTCGGCGGTCGGCTGACGTCAGCCCGCCGACCCTGTTTCCCCGGCCGCCTTGGCCTGCGGTCCTCGCCTGGCCCCAGCGGCCCGGCCCCTTTTCGCCCGTCGCTCGGCCGCCGCGCCGCCCTGGCGAAACGCGCCGGCGCCTGAAATTGACTCTGGCTCTATCCCCCGATGTGTGATATAAATTTAGTTGAATTGATTCAAGCTGCGATTGGGCGCTCCTCGAACCCAAGAGCGTCGTTGGCTTAAGGCTTGACCGCGACGGTCTTTTTTCGCCAGTTCGGCCCGAGGTTCCTTGGTTCGCCAACCAGGCGTCCGCCTGAGCTTGTCGAGCTTGCCGCCTTGGCCGCCCTGCCGAGGGCCGAACGCCTGAGTTTTCCGCGCCGCGGGCGACGCTTCCGGTTTTTAGAGACCCGGCGAAGAGGCATTTATGGATTTTGCTAAATTTGAGCTTTTAGAAAAGAAGGTCACGATCCTGCTGGAAAAAAAGGCCGCCGCTGAAAAGCAAAATCAAACCCTAGGACGCGAGCTGGAAACGGTAAAAAGCCAGCTTGAAGAAGCTAAAAAGCGCATAGCTGCCTTAGTAGACGAGCGACGATTAGTTTTAGAGCGGGTGGACGCTCTTCTAGGACGTTTAGAGTAATAATTCGTCGCTGACGGCCGGCTGTCCAAGAGGCCGCCTTCAGCCTTGGCGCCGCCGGCACGCGCCGGCAGGACGTCAAGTTCGACGGCTTCGCCCGCTGGGCGTTGGACGCTTTTTGGGGCCTTTTCCAAAATTAATGACGGGAGAGGACGACGAAATGGATTTCCTCCGCTCTCCCAAATATCAGCCCGGCCCCAATGACCAGCCCGGCCGGCGGCGGACGGAAGACGTCGAACTGACCGTCGTGACGGTCAAAATATTCGGTCGCGACTACCGTTTCAAAAGCAACAGCCCTGCGCTCGTCGCGGACATCGCGGCCTTGATCGCCGCGGAAGCTCAAGAGGCGAGCCGCCGGGCGGCCCTGAGCCATGAAATGGACCTCGCCGCTCACGCCGCCTTCCGCTTGGCCCGCGAGCTGATCCGTTGCCGACGCGCCTTGGCCAGCCTGACCGATTCGGCGACCGAAGCCGAGAAACGTGTTCAGGAGATGACCTCCTTCATTGACGATAGCCTGGAGTCGTGACGACGCGCCACCCGCGCCCGACCGTTCTCCCCTGGTTGCCCGGTCCCGCTCCGCTGCCGGTCGAACATATATGCGTCCTGGTCCCATAACCCTGCCTGGATGCCCGGTTGAATTCTCCAGCAGCTCAGAGGATCGTATATATATGTGGAGCCGAAATGACCATAAGTTACCCTATGGAGGCCTGCATAACGGCCATTTCCCTTATTATTGGCTTTCTTATTGGGTTTTGGTGGAAAAAAAGGTTAATAGAAACTAAAATTAACGATATAGAGTCTTATGCACAAAAAATTATTCAAGATGCACAACGAGACGCAGTAAATATTAAAAAAGAAGCTCATTTGCAAGGTCAGGATCTGATCTTTCAAATGAAAAATGAATTTGAAAAAGAGATGAATGGGAGGCGTTTAGAACAAAAAAGACAAGAAGACCGATTAAGTCAAAAGGAAGAGCATTTCGAGCGACGTTCCGAAGCCTTGGCCCTCCGCGAGGCCGAAGCGGCCCGCAACGAAAACGAGCTGGTCAAGCAGGACAAGGCCAACGCCCTGAAGGCCGAGGAACTCGAGGCCTTGCACCGGGAGCAGACCGCTCGCCTTGAGCGGGTGGCCCAGCTGACCTGCGCCGAAGCCAAGGAGTTGCTGCTCTCCAGGATGGAGGAGGAGGCCCGCCACGAGGGCGGACGGCTCATCCGGCGCATCGAGGCCGAGACCCGCGAGCTGGCCGACCGGAAGTCCAAGGAAATTTTGGCCTTGGCCGTCAAACGCTACTCCGGGGACTTCGTGGCCGAGCACACCATCTCGGTGGTCAATCTGCCCAACGAGGAGATGAAGGGCCGCATCATCGGCCGCGAGGGCCGCAACATCCGGGCCATTGAGGCCGCCACGGGCGTGGATCTCATCGTCGACGACACCCCCGAGGCCGTCATCTTGTCGAGCTTTTCGCCCATCAGGCGGGAGATAGCCCGCCAGTCGCTCGAGCGCCTGATCGTCGACGGCCGCATCCACCCGGCCCGCATCGAGGAGGTGGTGGCCAAGGTCAGCGAGGAGATGGAGCTTTCCTTGAAGGAAATCGGCAAGGAGGCGGCCTTCGACGTGGGCGTCCACGGCATCCATCACGAGCTGATCAAGATCCTGGGCAAGCTCAAGTACCGCACCAGCTACGCCCAAAACGTGCTGCAGCATTCCATGGAGGTGGCCTTCCTGTGCGGCATCATGGCCGCCGAACTGGGCCAAAACGTCAAGCAGGCCAAGCGGGCCGGCCTGCTGCACGACATCGGCAAGGCCGTCGACCACGAAGTCGAAGGACCTCACGGCCTCATCGGCGCCGAGCTGGCCAAGCGCTTCGGCGAAAGCCCGGCCGTGGTCCACGCCATCATGGCCCACCATGAGGACGTCCATCCGGAAACCATTCTCGACGTGCTCGTCCAGGCCGCGGACTCCCTCTCGGGCGCGCGGCCCGGCGCCCGACGCGAAATGCTGGAAACGTACGTCAAGCGGCTCGAGGATTTGGAACGCATCGCCAACTCCTACGCCGGCATCTCCAAAACCTACGCCATCCAGGCCGGCCGGGAAATACGCATCATGGTCAACAGCGAACAGGTCAACGACGACATGGCCTTGGTGTTGGCCAACGACATTTGCCGCCAAATTGAGAAGGAAATGGTTTATCCCGGCCAGATCAAGGTCACGGTCATCCGCGAGACCAGAGCGGTGGGCGTGGCCAAATGATCGGCCGCCGCTCTGGTCGGCTGAACGGTTTGAACGGATAAATTTTTTTACCTTAAGCGTCATCAACATGTTTAAACAGCTTATTAACATCTAAATTAAAATGAACATCAAATTCTGGGGAGTGCGGGGTTCTTTGCCCAGCCCCATCACCCCAATCGAAATCAGAAACCGAATCAAGGAGGCTCTGGAGACCGTTCTGCGGCGCCAGCCCGCCCCCCAGGATTTGGACGCCTTCATCGACGAGCTGCCGCCCTCGACCGCCTCGACGGTCGGCGGCAACACCCCTTGCCTGGAAATAAGAGAAGGCGACGAGGTCTTGATCATCGACGCCGGCACCGGCATCGTGGGCTTGGGGCGCAGCCTGCACGCCGGCCCGGGAAGCTGCGAACTTTCCGAGCTAATGGCCGCCGCCGACCTCAAGGGGGCTCTCTTCCACAACCGGCTGGCCGTCGACCGCCCTCGCCATTTGACGCTGCTGCTGACCCACACGCATTGGGATCACATCCAGGGCTTTCCCTTCTTCGGCCCGGCTTATCATTGCGGCAACGTCATCGACGTCTACGGCGAAAATGGCGAGCGGATCAAAGAAGCCCTAACCGTCCAGCAAGCCTCCCCTCGGCTTTTTCCCGTCAGCCTCCAGCAGGCCGGGGCCGACATTCGCTTTCACAGCTTTCCGGCCAACGGCCTGACGACGGGGCCCTTTTCGATCGACTCCCTGCCCCTGCCCCACCCCGGCGGCTCGCTCGCTTTCAGAATCAAAGTCCGCAACCGCGTCGTGGTCTTCGCCACCGACTACGAGCTCGTGGACGCCGAGCCTGACAGCGATCGTAACCGCGTCGAACTGACCAGATTCGCCCAGGACGCGGACGTCTTCATCAGCGACACGCAGTACACCTACCTAGAAAGTATGACCAAAGAAGGCTGGGGTCATTCAAATCCCCTAAAGGTGGTTGAGATGGCCATGAAGGCTGACGTCAAAAAATTCTTTCTTTTTCATCATGACCCGTATTACAGCGACGCCAAGCTCTACGACATGCTGCGTAAAACCGTCACATACACGAATCTGCTCTACCCCGGTCACGACCTCGAGGTGCGTTTGGCCATCGAAGGCGAAACCGTGACCGTCTAAGCCGCCTCCGCTCCAACGGCGCACGCGCTCAACCCTCCCCCCAAAAAATCCGCCGACCGTCAAACTGGAAGCTTCTGGCCCGCTGCCCCCTCTCCCGCGGCGGGCGAGCGCCGCTTGACCGGACCCCGCCTCACGGACCCGGCTCCCTGGGGCCGCTGGCGCCAGGCCCCGTCCGCCGACAGTTCGGCCAACGCCGCGGCCTGTGCGCTCGCCAGGCCGGCTCGCCTCGCTTTTTCTCCGGTCTTTCCCGCTCCGCGGCGGCCGGTCGACTCAGTCGACCGGCGCGCGGCCCACGGCGCCAAAAACGCCCGACGCGGGCCGCGGCCGGACGACGAACGAACAATAGGCCAAACTGCTCTTGACGACAAATCGCCGTGCCTTTCCAAGGGAGCATAATTTTGTCAAATTTTTCTTGCCTTCCGCCAAGACATGTGGTAAAAAAATGCCCAATACCGCGAAGGTCGCGGAAGATCATCCGCCGTTGCTTCTGGCCAACTCGTTTTTTCGGCCCCAACTGCGGCGTCCGTCGCCGGCCTATCCGGCCGGAGGCGCTCGGACGGGCGGTTGGCTGGCTGGCTGCACGGCTGGCCGTCGGAGACCCGCAAAAAAGCCAACCAGCTTCGGCGGTTCACGGCCTCGTTCGCCTGACTCGCCCGCGCCGTGCGCTGGCTTGAGTCAAGTCCCTTTTCGCGAAGGCCGCCGACCTCCTAGGCGCGTCGCCCCGCTTTGCGCTCGCTTGCTCTGACGAAAGGACCTGCAAATGAAAATTAACCCGGAAGCTTTCAAAAAGGCCAGAGAGGCGCTGTCTCTGTCGACTCGTCAATTGGCCCACAAAGCTGGCGTATCCGAGATCACCATCAACAAGATCGAGGCCAAGCAGCCCAGGATTGACATGATTCGCAAAATAGTCATCGCTCTGGAATTGTCCTTTGACGAAGCCAGGGAAAAAGGTCTGATCATGCACGACAACAACAACGCCAGCAACAACGTCAAAGACTGATGATAGGCTTCAATTATTGAATGACAAAAAATCCGTATTTTAAAAGTCAAACCGCCTGACATAGCGGGATCATTATTATATCTTTTTTTTCAATTTTGTGCCCAGCAATCATCTTTGAATCGCTCATAAGTTTTTTGTAAAGCTTTAAAAACTAAGTTACTACTTTAAATATATTTTGAACGCACAATCAGCACAAAGAACTGCGGGCGCTCCGTTCGAACCGTTCGGCCTGAGCGCCCGCCGCCGATTTTTCGGAGCCTTTTTGCTTTTGCAGCTTTTGCGTTCTTTCGCTCGCCTTTTCGGGCTCTCGGCGCGGTCGCATTGGCAACCGGCCTCAACGACAGCGGCCGAAGTCGACTCCACCGCCAGTCCGAGCCGCTTTGGCGGCCCCGCACTTGACCAGCCCGCCGCCGGCCAGACCCGCGGTTTGCCTTATGGCGACGGCGTGTGTACAATCCTTCAGGCCGCACCGTGCGCCGGAGCGCTGCCGCCGCCGCCTGGGAGGGCCTCATGGCCGCCCCGGCGACCGCGAGCTTCGACGCCGCCGGCCCGAGAGGCGCGGCTGGCCCTTTCCCGCCGGTCGGACGAGGCTTGACGCCGAACATGCGTTCAAAAGGCAAAAAACCAAATCAGGGCCGCAATGGTCAAATTTTGACGCCTGCGCTCAAGGCATTGTTCTAGTCGTCAAGCTGAAATTAGGCTTTTTGTCTTTTGATCAACCGACAGGTCGCCAGCCGCGTGCGCCTTGTCAAACGCCGACAAAACGACTAAAGACCGCTAAATAAGCGCTCAATGGCAATGTTTATTTTTTATGTCTTATGTTGACCGGACTGCAAACATTATTACGTCGCTAAAAATTTGTGACGCATAAATTTATAAAATAAAACTAATCTTGTGTCTTAATTTATATTATCTACTATAAAAATTACAATTAAGCAAATAAATCGTATCATTTAAAGTAGACCAGAGTTGACCCCGACTGCAGACGCCAGATAAGCTCATGGTTCGACGCCTGAGCGCCATCTGGTGGCCTTCAGCTACATCCGTCCCTCAAAGCCGTCCCTGGAGGCGGCGGCCGACCGTTTTAGGCCGACCGGAACCAGCCGGAGCCGCAGGCTCCGAAAAATCTTCCGCCGAGAAGATGTCATGAGGCGCTATGGCCGACAAGCTTTTGATCGTCGAATCCCCAGCTAAAGCCAAAACTATTGGCAAATACCTCGGCGACGACTTCCAAGTAGTGGCTTCTGTCGGACACATTCGCGATCTTCCTCCCAAACGTCTTGGAGTGGATATATTAAATGATTTTTCCCCAGAATACGTAGCTATCGATGGCAAAGAAAAAATCATCAATAGCATGAAAAAAGCGGCTAGGGGCAAAAAAGATATTTTTTTGGCTCCTGACCCCGACCGCGAGGGCGAGGCCATCGCCTGGCACATCGCTCAGAGTCTGGGCGTCAACAACCATAATTTTCAAAGGGTGCTTTTCCATGAGCTGACCCCTCAAGCCGTCAAGGCGGCCATCGCCAAACCGGTGCCGCTCTCCCAGACCCGCTTCGAGTCTCAGCAGACCAGACGCATCCTCGATCGCTTGATGGGCTACCTGATCTCGCCGCTGTTGTGGGACAAGCTCAAGCGGGGCCTGTCCGCCGGCCGGGTGCAGTCGGTGGCCTTGCGGCTGGTGGTCGAGCGCGAACGGCTGATTTACGCCTTCACGCCCGAGGAGTATTGGACCGTCACGGCCTTCTTCCTCAAGGACGAGACGCCCTTTGAGGCCGCGCTTTTCAAGAAGGCCGGCCAAAAGGCGGTCCTCAACGACGAGGCCGCCGCCGCCGCGGTGGTCGAAGCCGTCTCCGCCGGCGACTTCACGGTGGCCGAGCTCGCCGCCAAGGAACGCCGGCGTTCGCCGCTGCCGCCCTTCACCACCTCGACCTTGCAGCAAAACGCCTTCAACCGCCTCCACCTCGACCCCGGCCGGACCATGCGGGTGGCCCAGAACCTTTACGAGGGCGTGGAGCTGCCCGAGGGCCAGGTGGGGCTGATAACCTACATGCGCACCGACTCGGTGCGCGTCTCCAATCAGGCCTCCGTCGAGGCCATGAGCTACGCGCGCGCCGAGTTCGGGCCCGACTACGCGCCCGCGACGCCCAACAGCTACCGCAACAAGAAGGGCGCCCAAGACGCCCACGAGGCCATCCGGCCCACCTCGTCGCTCCGGACGCCCGACCAGCTCAAAAATCACCTCGATCACCAGCACTGGCAGCTCTACAACCTCATCTGGCGACGCTTCGTGGCCAGCCAGATGTCGTCGGCCCTGCTGATGCAGACCACGGCCGACCTGACGGCGGCCGACTGCGTCTTTCGGGCCACGGGCTCGGTGGTGACCTTCAAGGGCTTTTTGGCGGTCTACGATCCAGGCCTGGACGACGACAAGAAGATCCTGCCCCGGCTCGAGCAGGGCGAACGGCTCAAGCCGAGCAAAATCGAGCCCAAGCAGCATTTCACCCAACCGCCGGCCCGCTTCAACGAGGCCACCCTCGTCAAGGAATTGGAGGACAAGGGCATCGGCCGGCCCAGCACGTACGCGGCCATCATCTCCGTGCTGCGCGACAAGGAATACGTCCACGGCCAAAAAGGCCAGCTGCGGCCCACCGAGATGGGCTTCATGGTGACCGATCTGCTGACGGCCAGCTTTCCCCGGCTCATGGACGTGACCTTCACCGCCGGCCTCGAGGAGGACCTCGACCAAATCGAGGAAGGCTCGGTCGACCACCTCGAAGTGCTCAAGAAGCTCTACGAGCCGCTGGCCGCCGGCCTCGCCAGCGCCAGCCAGGGCATGCGCAACGTCAAGGTCGAGGGCTATCCCGTCGATCTGCCCTGCCCCAAGTGCGGCCAGTCCGGCGCCATGTTCATCCGCTACGGACGCAACGGCTTCTATCTGTCCTGCCGCTGCGGCTGCACCTCCGACTACGAGCGCGACGAGCGGGGCCAGCCCCAGCCGCTGACCCCGCCGGAGCTGGAAAGCGAGGTGCTGTGCGACAAATGCGGCCGGCCCATGGTTCCCAAACGGGGCCGCTACGGGACCTTCCTGGCCTGCTCGGGCTATCCGGACTGCCGCAACGCCAAGCGCCTGAAAACCTCCGAGAACGGCCGCGTCAGCCTCGACGAGGAGACCCCTCCGCCGCTGCCCGAAGGCTTGGACCCCAATTGCCCGAAATGCGGCAGCCCCATGATCGCCCGCAAGACCCGGCTCGGCACTTGGTTCATAGCCTGCTCGGGCTACCCAAAATGCCGCCACGCCGCCTCTTTTCCCACCGGCTTCGCCTGTCCCGCGCCAGGCTGCCCGGGGGTCATCGTCGAGCGGCCTTCCAAGCGAGGCTCCGTTTTTTTCGGCTGCTCGGATTATCCCCGTTGCCGGGTCATCCTCAGAGGCAAGCCGGTCAAGGAGCCTTGCCCGGTCTGCGCCTTCCCCTATCAAGTCGAGTCCCAGGCCAAAGGTTCAGACTTCGGGCAGCTGTTTTGCCCCAACGACGAGTGTCCGACCCAGGGCGGCGAAAAAAGCCGCGCCGTGGGCGGGGGCCGCTCGTACGACGAGCGGCCGGCCCGAAACGCCGGCCCCCCGGCCAAAGCGCCGTTCCGCAAGGCCGGCGGCTCCTTGAGCGGGACGCCGACGGCCGCCAAGGCCGCCCGCAAACCGGGCAAGGCCTCGGCCGGGACGCCGACCGCCCGGAAGACCGCCGCCGGCCGGCGGGCGCCGGCCGAGACGCCGGCCCATTGTCCGGACGAGGCGCCGCCCAAGCGGCGCCAAAAATCAGCCGCCGTCCAGTTGGCCAAGACGCCCGTCGAGGCTCCCGCCGGGACGGCGGGCCCTTGTCCGGACGAGACGCCGCCCAGGCCTCGAAAAAAAGGCGCGTCCGGCAAGTTGGCCGAAGCGCTGCAAAAGTCGGCCCAACAATTGGCCGAGGCCGACTCCGCGCTCGCGAACGCCAAGCCGTCCCAGCCGGCCGCGAAGACGGAGTCCTGACGGCGGCGAACTCGGGACGTCGGCGGCCGCCAACCGGGCCTTGACACCCGCCAGTCCATGCGCTATGATGGAACTGTTGTTCGCTAGGATGGAACTGTCATTTAGCCTGCAACACGCCGAAAATGGGTCTTCAAAACCGCTTTATGCCCGCTTCAGAGGCATAAAACATGAGAAATATTTGTAATTTTGATTTATATTTTTAACCTTAATAGCCACGCAGGTATTTTTTCTTCTATTTTTACGTTATACACTAACACAACCTATTAAAACCGCCATCTTGCTAGTCGTCCGCGATGACCGCAGTTAAACTCCTTCTTCAAGTCCACCCCGCGGGCGACATGTTTAGCGTGCCGGTTTGGTCCTGCAGCCGCTTCCAGTCTGTGGGTCGATTTGCGTATCGTTTTTTTATCGCTTTTCATTCTAGTCTTAAAACTGCCCTAATTTCTACCTCGATTAAAATCGTAGGTTAGTTTGGGAAATAATATGACTAAATGTATTTTTTGCGAAATAGCGAATGGACGTATTCCTTCCATTAGAATTTACGAAGACAACGATTTTTTGGCTTTTATGGATATAAATCCTGTCACAACTGGCCATTTTTTGCTGACCACGCGTCAACACTACGCCGTCATTCATGAAACGCCCGACGAGCTGCTGGCCAAGGCCCTGCCGTTGGCCAAAAGGCTGGCCCAAGCCGCCATGCTGGGCGTGGGCGCCGCGGCCTACAATCTCATCTCGAACAACGGCCCCGAGTCAGGCCAGCTGGTGGCGCACTGGCATCTGCACGTCATACCTCGCCGGCGCCGAGAAGAGCTGCCGCTGAAGGCCGGCGAGCCGGCCGACTTGACCAAATTGCCGTTCGTCGCCGACGCCATCCGGGCCAACCTCTGACCGGCCGCCTCAGCCCAGGCGTCTGACCGCGCCACCTCGCGGCCGCGGCCAAAAAACCTTAAACTTTTGGCCGCTTTGAACCGATTAATCATATAGGCCCAGACATCGCGACTTCGTCCCGGGCCCAGGCGAACCTGCCTCCGGAGGACCTGGACGACGGCGCGGCGACTGCGGCGCGTCGCCTAGGGGACCATAAGGAAGAGAGATCATGCCGCCAATTGGAATAATCGTCGTCATCGGCTGCGTCATCGGCGGCTATGTGATGCACCACGGGAAAGTGGCCCTCTTGTGGCAACCCAACGAAGTCATCATTATTTGCGGCGCGGCCTTCGGCTCGTTTCTCATCGCCAACCCCATGTCGCTGATCAAGGAAACTTTCGGCTCGCTGCCTAAAATATTGCTAGGCAAAGAAATCAAAAAAGACCAGTTCGTCGATCTGCTGCTATTGCTCTACGAATTCCTCTCCATCGCTCGCCGCGAAGGCATGCTGGCCTTGGAAGAGCACGCCAACAAGCCGGATTCCTCGGCCATCTTCACCAAATATCCAACGATCATTCATAACCACCATTTGAAGGAATTTTTGGCCGACAACCTCAAGGTGTTCGTCAGCGGCAACATCGAGCCCATAGAGTTCGAAAACCTCATGGACATCGACACCGACGCCCATGAACACCACGGAACGTTGGTGCCCACGGCCTTGACCACGGTTTCGGACTCTCTGCCAGGTCTGGGCATCGTGGCCGCCGTTTTGGGCATCATCACCACCATGGGCTTGATGAACGAGCCGCCCGACGTTTTGGGCGCTTCCGTCGGCGCGGCCCTGTGCGGCACCTTTTTGGGTCTGCTTCTGAGCTACGGGTATATGGCCCCCATGGCCAAAACTTTGGAAAACCAGGCCCACGATCTCGACAACATCCTTAAAGTGGCCAAGGCCGTGCTGGTGGCCTTCGGCAAAGGCATGCCGCCGGTCATGGCCGTGGAGTTCGCCCGCCGAGCCATTCCCAGTCATTGTCGGCCCGGCTATGAGGAAATGGAAGAATTGCTGAAGTCGGTCAAAAAATGATCGGCCCGCTCCCTGATGAAGCTTGGGGCCCATGAGCAGCGACAAAAAAACGCCCATAATTAAAAAAATTATAAAAAAAGGGCACGGCGGCCATCATGGCGGCAGCTGGAAGGTGGCGTACGCCGACTTCGTGACCGCCATGATGGCCTTTTTTCTGGTCATGTGGCTGCTGGCCATCTCCTCTGAGCAGGGCAAGGCCGCCTTGGCGGAATATTACAATGAACTGACCCTCACCGAAGCGATCGCCAACGGCGGCTTGCTTACGCCCGTGGAAGGCGCCCCGCCCAAGCCCAGCATCCTCACCGGCGGCTGTTTCGAGCTGACCAAGATGGGCGAGGAGCTCGAGGAGCGAGAAAAGGCGCTCGACGAACGCGAAAAAGCCTTGACCGACCGTCGCGACGAACGGCCGGATCTGGGGGCCACGAGGCCGACCGACCGGCCCCAGGATCCCAACTTGACCGAACTGCCCGAGGGGCAGGAGGGCGGCGAAGGCTCGACCCAAACCGGAGTGGCCCCCGGCGACGGGCCCGTCGAAGACGTCCCGCCCGGACCGGGCATGGGTCAGGCCGGCACGGCCGACCAGGCCCGTCAGGCCAAAAGCCAGTTCGCGGCCGATCTTATCTCGGCCGCCTCCGACAGCTTGGGCGGGGCCGACTTGGGCGGCCAGCTGTCCGTGGAAATTGTGCCAGGCGGCCTGCGCATCCAGCTGATGGACAAAGAGGGCCGGCCCATGTTCGTCTCCGGCCAGCCCAAGCTGACTCCTCTGGCCCAGCTGCTTTTGGCCTCCGTGGCCGAACGTCTGAGCACCATCCCCAACAAGCTCGCCATCGAAGGGCACACCGACGCCGTGGTCACCCTCAGCCAAACCCTGACCAACTGGGAGCTGTCGACCGCCCGGGCTTCGGCCGCCCGCCGCTTCTTGTCCACCCGGGGCGTCAAAGACGAGCGCCTGACCATGGTGGCCGGCTACGCCGCCACCAAGACGCTGCCCGGCACCGACCCCACCGATCCCATCAACCGCCGCGTGACCCTGATGATCTACGACGTCGCCGCGCCGGAGGCGCCGCCCGCGCCGCCCGCCGAGGCGGACCAGGTTCGGCAGGCGCCGCCCTCGGCCGGGGCGTCCTCCGAGGCGGCCGGGCCGCCGCCCGCCCGCCGGCCCGGCCGCCAAAGGCTCGAGCCCACGCGCCCGAGCCAGGAGTCTTTGGAGCAGATGCTGCTCGAGCAGACCCTCAAAAATGCGGCCGCGCCCGACGCCTCCACCGCCGGCCCTCCGCTGGAACGCGACCCCGCGGAGTGAAGCCGGGGTCCGCCGCCGAGCTCCGCCCCCATTTAGCCTAATTGAGACTGGACTTTAGCCGCCATCTGAGGTAAAATCAAGGCCAAGGTCAATTTGCGCCCAAGCGTTTGCAGCCTTTTCCCCAAGGCGACGCCCGCGACGCGGACTTGACCGGCGGTTAGAACGGCCACGCCGCCCTGGCCGGGAAGCGGCCGAGCGCCCGAAGCGCTGTCCGGCGAAGTCGAACCTTCCGCCCCCCATCCATGGTCAAAACCGTCGCGCCCGCGGTCCCTGAGATAACCGTCGGACGCGTCTTTCGCCGCCGACGCGCGGCGAAAGAACATCGAGGCAACAATGCGCTTGGTCACCAGATCAGACTTCGACGGCTTGGCTTGCGGCGCCCTGCTCAAAGAAGCCGGCCTCATCGACAGCTACCAATTCGTCCATCCCAAAGACGTTCAAGACGGTCTCGTGCAGATCGGCCCCAACGACATCTTGGCCAACGTGCCCTACTCCAACGGCGTGGGCATGTGGTTCGACCACCACACCAGCGAAGGCGAGCGACTGGGCTCCATCTCATATCGCGGGATGTCCCGCATTGCCCCCTCCTGCGCTCGGGTCATCTACGACTTCCTCGGCGGACCCTCGCGCTACTCGCCGCACTGGGATCCCGTCATGGAGGCCGTCGACAAAGTCGACAGCGCCAATCTCACCATCAACGAAATACAATATCCGACCGGCTGGATCCTGATCGGCTTTCTCATGGACCCCAGGACCGGCCTGGGCCGCTTTCGCAACTTCCGCATATCCAACTACAGTTTGATGGAGGCGCTCATCGACATGTGCCGCAGCCATACGGCGGACCAAATTCTTCAACACCCCGACGTCAAGGAACGCTCCGAGCTTTACTTCGGGCACGCCCATTTGTACGAAAACATGCTGCGCAACTGCTCGCGCCTGATCGGCCAGGTGCTGATCATCGACTTTCGCGAACAGGAAACCATTTATCCCGGCAATCGCTTTCTGCCCTACACCTTGTTTCCGGAGTGCAAGGTCAGCATCCACGTCACTTGGGGCCGCGAAGCCACCAACGTGGCTTTGGCCATGGGCAACAGCATCATCAACCGCGACAGCTTGGCCAATTTGGGCAGCATCGCCCTGCACTTCGGCGGCGGCGGACACGAGGCGGTGGCCACCTGTCAGGTCGCCAAAAACGATCTCGATGAGACGCTCGACACCATCGTGAGCTTCATCCACGAGGAAAACGGCTACCCCGGGGCTTGAAAACGGCCTCAAGCCGACCGGCGGCTTGGCCCCGGACGCCCCGGCGAACAAAGCGGCCGTTAGCCGGCGCCCCCGCGACGGCGGGCGAGACTTCGCGGCAACTGGCCACGCCGTCGCCCAAGGTCCTCAAAGCGCCGCGAGACGGGCCCCTCCTGGAGGATCAAGGCCCAAAGCCGGCTCGCCGCCTCAGAACTCAAGGCCCGCGGCCCAACGCCGCCAAGCCTCAGAAGGCGACTTCTTCCGGCCTGCGAGAAACTATGCGGATTTTTTTCGTCACCCCTGAAGCCGTGCCCTGCTCCCGCGCCGGAGGCCTAGGCGACGTCTCGTACCACCTGCCCAAGGCTCTGGCGGCCAAGGGTCATCAGGTGACCGTGCTGACGCCCAAGCACCACGGGGCCGAAAAGTTCCAGCTGGTCAAGCTGCCGAATCTCAGAAGGGAAATTGATCTGGCCATCAGCCGACGAACCGCCGATCATTTTCGGCTCGATCTCCCAGGCGAGCACAGCCTGGTGCTGGTGGGCTGCGACGACCTCTTCGACCGGCCCGGCATCTACGGCAACGAATTCGGAGATTACGACGACAACGCCGAGCGCTTCATCTTCTTCTCCAAGGCCGCCTTCGCCGCCATCGGCCAACTGGCCGAGCCAGGCGAGCCCGTGATTGTCCACAGCCACGACTGGCCCACGGGCCTGGTGCCCATGTACGTCAAGGTCCTCAAGCGCGCCTGGCCCAACTTGGCCCGGGCGGGGACAGTGTTCACCTATCACAACCTCGCCAACCAGGGAACTTTTCCGTATTACGATTTCGCCATGACCGGGCTCGACTGGAGCCATTTCACCTTTCAGGGCCTGGAGTTCCACGGCCAGCTCAACCTCACCAAAGCCGGCCTGCTGGGGGCCGACCTCGTCAGCACCGTCAGCCACCGCTACGCGCGGGAAACCCTCGGCCCGGAGCTGGGCCAGGGCCTGGAGGGCGTGCTCAAGGAGCGCCGCCAAGATCTCCGAAGCGTGCTCCACGGCGTGGACTACGGCCTGTGGAATCCCTCCACCGACCGCCGCCTGCCGGCCTTCTTCGACCAGGACAACCTGGCCGGCAAGAAAATCTGCCGCGACAATCTGGCGGCCCTCTTCGGCCTCGAGCCTGGCCCCTCGCCGGTGGCGGCCGTCATCAGCCGGCTGCTCAACCGCAAGGGGCTTGATCTCATCGCCCGGGCCATGCCCGACCTTTTGGAGCTGCCGCTGCGGCTGGTGTTCATGGGCACCGGCGAAGATCAGCACATCTCCTTTCTGCGCGAGACGGCCCGCGCCAACTCCGGCCGCGTGGGCCTCAAGCTGAGCTACGACCCGTCGCTGACCCACCAAATCTTGGCCGGCGCCGACCTGTTTTTGGCCCCCTCGCGCTTTGAGCCTTGCGGCCTCGAGCAGCTCTACGCCCTCAAATACGGGGCCGTGCCCGTGGTGCGGGCCACCGGCGGGCTCGACGACACCGTCGTCGACGAGCTCACCAAACCCGGCCAGGGCACCGGCTTCAAGTTCCACGACTACACTCCCGAAGCCCTCCTGGCGACCTTGTCCACGGCCATCAGGCATTACGAAGATCGCGCCGGCTGGCTCGGGCTCGTGCGGCGGGCCATGCTCGAGGATTATTCCTGGGAGCGCGCCGCGGCGGCCTACGAGGAGATTTACCGCCAGGCCTTGGCCGCCGGCCAGGCGCTCTGATCATGCCGAACGCCGTCAGGGTCGGCGACGTCGCCGCCTTTTTGGCCAAGCTCATCAGGCTGGCCAACTCCAACATCCAGTTCGAGGCCAAGGTCGGCAACTTCCTGAGCCTGCTGTCTTGGGAGCTGAGCCTCGACAAGTCGCTGCTGTTTTTCCTCGACCGCGAAAAGCGCCTGCTGCTCGTCCGCCGGCCGGCCGACGAGCCGACCGTCCCCGCCGAGCCCCTGCCGTTGACCAGCTCCTTTTTGGAACGCGCCATCGCCAACCGGCAGCCTCTTTTGGCCGAAGTCCATGATCTGGCGAGCCTGCCGGAGCTCTGGCGGACCTACCTCGCGCCCTTCACGCCCTGCCTGGCCGTGGTGCCGGTGGTCGACGACAAGACCTGCTACGGGGCCATCATGATCCTGTGCAGCCGCCCGACCGATCTGAGCTCCGGCCCGGCGGGCCAAGTGGTCGAGGCGGTGGCCAACCAGCTGGCCTTGGCCATAAAAAACAACCAGCTGGCCACCGACACGCGCAAGCGCATCAGCGTGCTCAACGTGCTCAGCGAGCTGGGCCGCTCGCTGTCGTCGACCATCGAAGTCGACAAGGTCATGAGCATGATCCCCCGCATCGCCGCCGGCGTGTTCATCGCCGACGGCTGCGCCCTCAACGTGCTTGACCGGCCCGGCGAGCTGCTGCTGTACTCCTCCCAGTACGGCGTCGTCCCGCCAGCCTACAATTTCTCGCGCTTTCAAGGCCGGGCCCTCCCCCGGTCGGCGGCCGAGTGCCTCCGCCGAGAGGCGCCCTTCATGGGCCTGATGGAGGACGACCCTCAAAGCCGCGATCTGACGGCCAAGGAGATTGGCAACACCGTCATCAGCATGCCTCTTTTGTTCCAAGGCCCCCACCAAGGCAGCATCACGCTGTTCAACAAGCTCGGCGGCCACCGCGGCGGAGGCCTGTCGGTCTCCCCTCAGCTCTTCGCCCGGGAGGACATGGAGCTGCTGGCGGCCATGAACAGCATGATCTCCGGGGTGGTCGAAAACGCCCTGACCTTCAACAAGGTCGAGGGCCTGGCGTCGACCAACGAGGCCATGGTCCGCTACCTGTCGAACCTCTACGACATATCCGGGGCCATGCTGACCACCGTGCGCTACGACGAGCTGGTGTGGATCATCGTCAAGGCCCTGACCGTCAAGCAGGGCCTGGGCTTCGACAAGGTGCTGATTCTGCTGGCCAAGGGCGACGGAGACGATCTGCGACTGGAGAGCTCGGCGTACTGGTCGGCCGACTCCTCCGCCCCGCCCGACGATAACGTGGGCTTGGCCGAGCACCTCAGGCGCCCCTTGCGGGAGGAGGCGGCCCTGATGATGGAGCAGGGACGGGAGATGAGCCTGAAGATCGCCGTCCGCCCCGATTCGACGCGCATCCTGGCCCGGGCGACGTTGGAGAAAAAGCCCTTGCTGGGCTTTCGGGGCCTCGACGCTTCCGACGACGCCGATCTGGGCGACTTCGGGCTGCGGGCCTACGCGGCCGTGCCCATGCTGGCCAAGGGGCGGGAGGTGGGCGTCATCGCCGTGGACCGCTCCTTGTCCGGCGAGCCGCTGACGGCCGACAGCCTGCGCGATTTGAACATGTTGGCCAACCAGGCCGGGCTGGCCATCGAAAACACCCAGCTCTACGAAGATCTGCGCCAGGCCAACCAAAACCTGGCCCAGACGCGCATCCAGCTCATCGAGGCCGAAAAGCTGGCCGCCCAGGGCGAGATGGGCACCCAGCTGGCCCACGAGATCCGCAACCCCCTGGTGTCCATCGGCGGCTTCACCCAACGGCTGCTCAAAAAGATGCCCGCCGACGACCCGCTGCGCAAGTATCCCCTGGTCATCCTGGAGGAAGTCGAGCGGCTCAACGGCGTGCTCAACAACGTGCTGGACTTCGCCCGCGACGAACGCGGCCTGGTGCGCTCCTTCCAGCTCGAGGACGTGGCCAAGGAAACCGTGCGCACGCTGCGCCACGAGATGGACCGCACCCGGGTGACCATCAATCTGACGCACGAAGACAATCTGCCCAAGGTCTCGGCCGACGAGCGCCAGGTCATGCACGTCTTTTTGAACCTCATCTACAACGCCTCTCAAGCCATGGCCCCCCAAGGCGGCGGCCTGATCCGCATCCGCCTCAAGCGCTGCCGGGAAAACGAAACCGACTACGTGGCCTGCCAAGTGACCGACACCGGCCCGGGCGTGCCCGACGAGCTGCTCACCGACGTCTTCACGCCCTTTTTCACCACCAAGACTCAAGGCACCGGCCTGGGGCTGTCGATCGTCAAAAAGATCATCGACCGTTACAACGGCTTGCTGACGGTCGCCAACCACCCGCCAGAATGGCCAGACGGCGGGGCCAGCTTCACCTTCATGCTGCCGGCCTTCGCCGAGGGCTGAAGCCATGCCGCCGCCCCAACCGACGGCGTCGGTCCGTCCAGCCCGCGCCCGCCCGCGGCGTCCTGACCTCCCGAACCAACGGGAGCTCAAGCCATGATGCGCAGTCCGGCCTTGGCCCTGGTCATGCTGCTGATCCAAGTCTTGACCGTCCGCTTCCTGCTTCGTCGCCTGCGTCGCCCGTTGCCTAGCCTGCTCGTCGCCGCCCTTTATCTGACCTTCAACCTGGCCGCCGTCGTCGTCTTCTTCCGCCTCCACGTGCAAAAGGCTCCGCCCCCGGCCGACCGCCTTTGGTTCTGCTGGGTCTGGCGGCCGGCGCTGGCCTGGGAGCACGTCCACCTGGCCTGGGCCGCGCCGGCGGCGCTGCTGACCGTCCTGGACTTTTTGCTCCGCCCGCTGCGACGGTCCCGGCGGGCTGGCCTGCCGCGATTGTTCAAAGCCGGCCGCCCGGCGTCCGCCTTCTGGAATCTGCGGACGATCCTGCTGGCGGGCATGCTGGCCGTCTCGGCCTATGGCCTGCACGTCCAAAACCAGCCCCCGATTATTCACCGCTCGTTTCTGTCCCTGCCCAACCTCCCGCCGGCCTTGGAAGGCTTTTCCATCGCGGTGCTGTCCGATCTGCACTACGGCCGCGGCCTCAATGAGGCCACCTTGGCCGAGGCGATGTCCCTGGCCGCCTCGGCCAAGCCCGACCTGATCGTGCTGGCCGGCGATCTGATCGACGATCGGGCGGAGCTCGCCTGGGACTGGCGGCAGCCGCTGGCGAGCTTGCGCTCCGTGCCTTACGGCGTCTGCGCGGTGCTGGGCAACCACGACCTGCTGCTCGACGATCCGGCGCGCGAGGAGGCCATTTTGACCAAGCTGGGCGTCGAGGTGCTTTCCGGCCGCCGCCTCAACCTCCCCGGCCTCCCCTTGAGCCTGATCGGGTTCGCCGACACGGGCGAGCCCGGCATGAAATCCCGCCGGCCGCCAGGCGAACGCTTCGACTTCCGCCGCCTGGCCGGCCCGCCGCGCCAGCCAGGCCACCTGGTCGTCTTCGTCAACCATCGCCCGGAAGGCTTCGCCGAAGCCGCCGCCGCCGGGGCCTCTCTGTATCTGGCCGGGCACCTCCACGGCGGCCAGGCCCAGGTCCCCTGGTTTCCCAACCTCAACCTGGCCCGCTTGGTCTACGGCCTGGACCTCGTCCACGGCCCCTATCAGGAGGGCCCTCTGACCATCTACGTGACCAAGGGCCTGGCCTCCTCGACCGTGCCCTTCCGGCTTTGGGCCTGGCCGGAGATCAGCCTTTTGACCATCAAGAGCCCGACGCCGCGGAACTGACGCCAGCCGCGCCAAAGGACGGCCGCTTCGAATTTCGGCCCGGAACCTCGGCTCAGGACAACCTGACCGCCAAAGACTGACCAAGCCGCCGGCCGACAACCCCAAACTCTCAGGACCCTGACGGTGAAACTTTGAGCGCCTCCATTTTGGTGGTCGACGACGACCCGCACATTGCCGAAGTCGTCGAATTCGCCTTGACCGCCGCCGGCTACGCGGTCGCGACGGCCCAAGACGGCGAAAGCGCCCTGGCCCTTTTCAAGGACCTCAAGCCCGACCTGGCCATCGTCGACATCAACCTGCCAGGCAAGGACGGCCTGTGGCTGTGCCGGGCCGTTCGGGAGTTCAGCCGCGCGCCGATCTTGTTCTTGTCGGCGCGAGACGAGGAGGTCGACCGGGTGATGGGGCTGACCATCGGCGGGGACGACTACGTCACCAAGCCTTTCAGCCCTCGGGAGCTGACAGCCCGCGTGGCGGCCATCCTCCGGCGCGGCGCGCCGGCGGCCGCGGCCGCCGAAGTCTTCAAGCTCGGTCCGCTGAGCCTGGATTTGGAAAGCCTCGAAGCCCTTTGGAACGGCCAAAAAGTCGAACTGACGGCCACGGAATTCAAGCTTTTGCGGACCATGTGCCAAAGGCCGCGCAAAGTTTTCTCCCGCGACGAGCTCCTCGAGCAGGTCTTTCCGGGCGTGGCCGTCAGCGACCGCACCATCGACAGCCACATCCTCCATATTCGAAAAAAATTCCAAAAAGTCGGCGCCCAGGAAATCGTCCAGACCCAGCACGGGCTGGGCTACTGCTTGGCCCAGCTCTGACGCGGAGCGGCGGCGGCCCGGCGGAGACTGAGGCCGCCCAGCGCGCTGGCAAGCAAGCAAGCAAACAAACAAACAAAAAAACAAACAAACAAGCAAGCAAACAAACAAGCAAGCAAGCAAGCAAGCAAACAAGCAAGCAAACAAACAAGCAAACAAGCAAACAAACAAGCAAACAAGCAAACAAGCAAACAAGCCGCGCGGCCGACGGCTTGACCGCCGGCCAAAAAAAACCGGCCTGGCGGGGGAGGCTTATCCCCGGCCAGGCCGGCTGGCGTATCTCTGGCCAGCGACGACGCCGCCAGGGAGAGGCGGCTTCGCGGCCCGACGATCGCGGAAAAACTTAGGAGCGGCGGACGCCGCGAACGCCTGGCGGGCCGGCGTCAGCCGTCGCCCTCAAGGCGCGTCGGCCTCAATACTCGTCGTCGTCATCGTAGTCGTCGTCATCGTCATCTTCGTCATCTTCGTCGTCGTCATCTTCGTCATCGTCATCGTCGTCAAATTCCCCAATTTCGTCCGCGCTTTCGTTCTCCAGCTCGGTGATCTCCTCGTACTCCTCGCGGCTCATCAAATCTTCAAATTCTGACATGGAGTGGATGTCGAGCCTTATGAGCCAGCCTTCCTCGTAGGGATCCTCCAAAATGGCCTCCGGCGCATCGACTATGTCGTCGTTGACCGACAGGACCTCGCCGCTGAGCGGGCACATCAGCCTGATGCCGGAGCCGTGCCCCACGCTGATGCGGCCGAACATCTCATCTTTGGAAAACTCGTCGCCCTCGGCGGGAAGACGAATTTTCACCAATTTATCGTAGTCGTGCAAAAATTCCTCGGTCACGCCGATGGTCACGTGATTGTCGTCGTCCATCCTCACCCAAAGGTGTTCCGGAGAATATTTTAGCGTGTGCAGATCCACAGCAGCCTCCTGAGGAGTCAGGCGCCGACGCGCCGTTTTCGGGAGAGGCCGCTCCACCGCGCCGCTCCCAGGGCATTATTTTTTGGTCGCTGGCCGGGGACCAGCGGCCGCGTTCCGAGAACGCGGGCCGCGGCCGCAAGCCGGCGAAAGGGGCAGACAAAAAAAAGAGTCGTCAAGACCAGGCCGCCTCGGCCTTGGTCCTCGGGCCGTCCCGCGGCCTGTCGCCGGCGGTCGGGTCCGGGCTTATTTGACTCGAAACAATTACAATAACGCCGAAAGAAATTCAAGCCTTTTTTGCGGTCCGCCAGACCGCCCGAAGGGCTTTTTGTCGACGGCCGGGGCTGTGATATACTTGTCGCGCCGCGGTCGGGCGCCGCGGCCTTTTTTGCCCTATAATTTTCGGCCGCCCCGGCGTCCTCCCGGTCGGACCGGCCGGCTCGGGCCGGAGGCTCTCTTGAAACCGCTCCTGCACGCCTTGGCTTTTTTGACCATCGCCCCGCTGAGGTTCTCCGAGCGCCTCGAGCCTGAGGATTTCGGCCGGCTGCCGGGCTATTACCCGCTGGTCGGCCTCTTTCTGGGGCTCGCCGCGGCCGTCTTGGCCTGGGTCGCCTATCTGGCCGCCGCGCCCGCGGGCTTCGCGGCGACGGCTCTGGCGGCCTGCCAGATCATCTTCACCCGCGGCTTCCATCTCGACGGCTTGGCCGACGCGGCGGACGCGCTTTTGTCGCATCGCAGCCTGGAGAAAAAATTCGAAATCCTCAAAGACAGCCGCCAAGGCGCCTTCGGAGTGACGGCCATCGTCTTGGACCTGCTGCTCAAAAC
The DNA here is from genome assembly GCA_031269485.1 of Deltaproteobacteria bacterium. Lineage (GTDB taxonomy): Bacteria > Desulfobacterota > Desulfarculia > Adiutricales > Adiutricaceae > JAISZC01. Next base: position 290 of record JAISZC010000032.1, on the reverse strand, counting down.
GTCGCTGTTGGCCGCTTTGGCCCCGGACGGCCGATTTCTGACGGCGCCGCTGATCCTTTATCCCGTCTGGGGCCGCCTGACGGCCTCGATCGTGGCCGTGCGCTCGGACAGCGCCCGGCCTGAATCCGGCGGGCTGGGCTGCTGGATGATCCAGCTCTCCGGTCCGCGGGAGCTGTTTTTGGCCCTGGCGTCGACGCTGACGTTGTCGGCCTGCGGCGGCTGGGCGGCCCTGGCGGCGGCCCTGGCGGCGGCCTGCCTGGGCCTTTTGCTGACGCCCGTCTGGCGTCGCG
>JAISZC010000039.1 GCA_031269485.1 Deltaproteobacteria bacterium | reverse complement strand
AAAAACCCTCGCCTTGAGCTCTTGACGGGCCCAACACGCGACTTATCTTTTGTTCAGGGCTAGGTCCTGAACTTGGAAGGCCCGTCATGGCCATCCCCGGCCCGGAGCTCCGGGCTGGCGGCTCAGACGCGAAACAGGACCGCCCGCTTATAATCCTGAAACCGACGCCCAGCCTGCCGTGGGCGAACATTTAACGACAGTCCGCCTCGGCCGCCGTCCGCCCTCCAACGCGTCATACGGCCTTTTTGAGGTGTTTTTTATGAAAATTGCCGTATCCGGCAAAGGGGGCGTCGGCAAGACCACCTTGTCGGCCACCTTGGCCTATTTGTTCAAGCAAAACGGCTCCAAGGTCCTGGCCATCGACGCCGACCCCGACGCCAACTTGGCCGGCGCCCTGGGCTTCAAGGATCTTAAGGGCCTGATCCCCATCTCCGAGATGAAGGAGCTGGTGGCCGAACGCACCGGCAGCGCGCCGGGCACTTACGGCACCTTTTTCTCCATCAACCCCAAGGTCGACGATCTGCCCGACACCATGGCCAAGGAGATCAACGGGCTGAGGTTCATGACGCTGGGCGGGGTCAAGAAGGGCGGCGGCGGTTGCATCTGCCCCGAAAGCGTGCTGCTCAAGAGCTTGGTGATGAATCTGGTGCTGGCCCGCGACGAGGTGGTCATACTCGACATGGAAGCCGGTCTGGAGCATCTGGGTCGAGCCACCAGCACGGGGGTCAACTGCCTGATCGTCGTCGCCGAGCCGGGTCAGAGATCTTTGGAGACTGTCCGCGTCGTCAAGCGGCTAGGCGGCGACTTGGGCATCAAACGCGTGGCCGTAGTGGGCAACAAGACCAGAAACCAAGGCGACCGCGACTTCATCGCCGCCAACGTCGACGGCTTGGAGGTTTTGGGCCACATCCCTTTCGCCGACTCCATCATCGACGCCGACCGCAACGGCGTGGCCGTTTTTAAAAACTCTCCGGAGGCCGTCGAAGCCGTGACCGGCATTTACCGGAAGCTCGTCGGTTGACCTCAAACCGTCCAGACGCCCTCTCGGACGCCGGCCAGGCGGCCCTCGACGACCGCCCGGCCGGGCCAGCTCTTGCGGACCTGACGGCCAAGGCCCCGGACGACGGGCGCTCCGGGCCGTTCCGGCAGAGAAGACGCCTGCCCACGCGCCTGGAAATTGAAGATCACCGCGCCGCCTACGCCATGGACGTCGACCGGATCCTTCATTCGCGGTCCTACACCCGTTACATCGACAAGACGCAAGTTTTTTATCTTCTAAAAAACTCCCAAATCACCCACCGCGTCCTTCACGTCCAAATGGTCTCGCGCATCGGCCGGACCGTGGGACAAGCGCTCAAGCTCGATCTCGACCTCATCGAAGCCGCCGCCCTGGGCCACGATCTGGGGCATGCGCCCTTTGGGCACGACGGCGAGATGTTTTTGTCCAAACTGTGCCAAAAGGCCGGCCTGGGCCCCTTCGTCCACGCGGCCATGAGCTTGAGATTCTTGGAACGTCTGGAAAAAGGCGGTCGCGGCCTAAACCTCACCTTGGGCGTCTTGGACGCCATCCTCTGCCACGACGGGGAATCAGACTACGCCTCTTTGGCCCCCGATTCGACGGCCGAGCCGACCTTCGCCGAGCTCGATCGGCGGCTGGCCTTAAGGAGCCGCGACCCCCAGGCCATGATCAAGCCCTTGACCCCGGAGGGCTGCGTGGTGCGGCTGTGCGACTCCATCAGCTACGTCGGCCGGGATCTGGAGGACGCCATCGAGATTGGCCTCGTCAAACGCCGGCAGTTGCCCCCTGAAATAGTGGAGGTTTTAGGCAAAACCAACGGCCAAATCGTCTACCGGCTGGTGACCGATCTCATAGAGCAAGGCCGTCAACGTCCCGGGCTGGTGGCTTTCTCCAAACCCGTGGCCGATGCCTTGACCAAACTTAAGAACTTCAATCGTTATAATATTTACTTTAATCCTCAAGTCAAGACCGAAGCCCCTAAAATAGAACGTCTTTATGGCATTCTTTTTGAATATTTTACTGAAGAATTTACCAAAATCACTCAAAATGGGGCTGCCACAAAATTTTTATCCCTTATCGACAACGATTATCGTGAAGACACTAGTCCAGAAATTAAGGCCCGCGATTTCCTCGCTGGGCTGACCGACGACCATTTTCTTCATCTGGCTTCTGAAATACTGCTCCCCAAGTGGAGAACCGACACCTTTTAGGAGGCGAGCCCCTTGAGCCGCGCAGTCTCCATTGGCCGGGTCCTCGTCGGCGGACCGGCCTCCCTGGCCCTCATTGCCGGCCCCTGCGTCATCGAAGGGCACGACGTCATGCGCCGGACGGCCGAAGCTTTGACGGCCGCCGCCGAGGAGCTGGGCCTGGGGCTGATCTTCAAATCCAGCTTCGACAAGGCCAACCGGTCCAGCGCCGGCTCCTATCGAGGCCCGGGCCTCCAGGAAGGTCTGCGCCAGCTCGACGAGCTCAAACGGGAGTTCGGCTTCCCGGTCGTCAGCGACGTCCACGAGACGGCCCAAATCGCCCCGGCCGCCGAGGTGCTCGACTGCCTCCAAATACCGGCCTTCTTGGCCCGACAGACCGATCTGCTCGCGGCGGCCGCCGAGTCCGGCCGACCGGTCAACGTCAAGAAGGGACAGTTCATGGCGCCGGAGGACATGGCCCTGGCCGCGGCCAAGATGGAGGCTCGTCCCGGCTTCGCGGGCCTGCTCTTGTGCGAGCGTGGCTCGTTTTTCGGCTACCATAACTTGGTCGTCGACATGCGCTCGCTGGCCGTGATGGCGGCGGCCGGCTGGCCGGTGATCTTCGACGCCACCCACTCGGTCCAGCGGCCCTCGGCCGGCGACGGCCGCTCGGACGGCGACCGCCGGCACATCCCGACGCTGGCCAGGGCCGCCGTCGCCGCCGGCCTGGAAGGGCTTTTCATGGAAACTCACCCCTGTCCCGAACGCGCCAAGTGCGACGGACCGAACCAGTGGCCCCTGGACCGGCTCAAGCCCCTGTTGAGCCAACTCAAGGCTTTTCACGAACTGGCCAAAGCCCATCGCGACGATTTTGCCGCTCTGGAGCCCTCTCCTCTTCTCGCTTCCGGCGTCGGACCCGGCGCCGCCTCAAACAGGCCGCGCGATGACGACGCCTGATTTTTTTCGCCTCAAATGGGTGGGCTTCGACGTCGACGGCGTGATGACCGACGGGGGAATCTATCTCGACGACGACGGCCGGGAACTTAAGCGTTTCCACAGCCGCGACGGCCACGCCCTCAAAATGCTCGTCCGCTCGGGCCTGGTCGAGGTGGCCATCATCACCGGTCGCCGCAGCGGCGTGGTCGAAAAACGCTGCCAGGAGCTTGGCCTGACGGAGGTCCATCAAGGCGTGCTCGACAAAGGCGCCGTCTACGGGCTGCTGCTGCGGGAGCGGGGCTTGAGCCCCGGCGAGACCGCTTTCGCCGGCGACGATTTGGTCGATCTGCCCATCATGCTCCGTTGCGGCCTCCCCATGGCGCCGGCCGACGCTTGTCCCGAAGCCTTGGCCGCGGCCCGTTTCGTCAGCCAGGCGCGGGCCGGACACGGCGCCGTTCGGGAAATGGTCGAATTTTTGCTCAAAAGTCTAGGCCGCTGGGATGAAATGGTCGCCCGTTACCGGCCCTGACGGCCAACCCGTCAAACCTGAGAACGCCAAGCCGAAGGCCGTCCGACCAAGAGCCGCCAAAGCCAAGGCCGCGACAGCCGTCGACGCGTCCAAGCCAGGCTGGCCCGCCGGGGTCGACGCCGGCGCGGCCGGCTCGGACTTGCCCGCCTCTCCCGACGACGCCCCTTGCCGCCCCGCTCCAGGCTTTTTTTCGGACGCCTCGGACGCCCCTGACGCTTTTGGCGCCTCAAGTTCCGCCGATGGCCCACTCCGTGACGCGGCGGTCGTTGACGCGCCCGACGGCTCGGCTCCAAAGTTATTGAGCGACGATCCGGCCTCCTTCGCCGAGTCCGCCGATGGCCCCAATGCTTGGCCCTTCGAGCCTGAGACCCGCGCCGCCCTGCTGCGGCTGGCTCTGGATCTGCCCGCCAGCCCCGGGGTTTATCTCATGAAGAGCCAGGACGGGCGAGTCATCTATGTCGGCAAAGCCAAAAATTTGCCGAAAAGGGTTTCGAGCTATTTTCGGACCAAGACCCTCAGCGCCAGAATCAGCCTTTTGGTCTCCCACATCCGCGCCTTCGACTTTATGGTCACGGCCACCGAAAAAGAAGCTCTGATTCTCGAAAACTCCCTGATCAAAAAGCACCGCCCCAAATTCAACGTCGTGCTCCGCGACGACAAGACCTATCCCTCGCTGCGCCTTAGCGCCTCCGATCCCTTTCCCCGCCTGGAAATAGTTCGTCGCCCGGCCAAGGACGGCTCGACAATCTTCGGTCCTTTTCCATCGTCGGGCGCCCTGCGAGAAACCCTCAAGCTCGTCGAACGGCTTTTTCCGCTGCGCAAGTGCGCCAGACCGGACGTCAAAAAGACCGGCCGCCCCTGCCTCAACTATCAGATCGGCCGCTGCTGCGGCCCATGTCGGCCTGAATTCACGGAGGAGGAGTACCGGCAGCTCGCCGAGCAGGTTCGGCTGTTTTTCAAAGGCCGACGCAACGATCTGGTCGCCAGCCTCGAGCAGGCCATGCGCCAGTCCGCCGCCCGCTATGATTTCGAGGCCGCGGCCAAACTCCGCGATCGCCTGGCGGACGTGCGCCAAACTTTGGAAAAGCAATCCATGGTCTTGGGCGAAGACCTCGACCTTGACGTCTGGGCCTTGGCCGCCAAGGCCGGCTTCGTCCAGGCCGCCGTGCTGACCTTGCGTTCCGGCGTGGTGACCGGCTGCCGGCCGCTGTCCGTCGAAGGCCTCGCCCTCGCCGACGAAAAAGCTCTTTTGAGCCTGATGGGCCAATATTACGCGGAAGGCGGCTGGGCGCCCGACGAGCTGTTGCTGCCCCTCAAACTCCCGGCCGGCGAAGCGGCCCTTTTTCTCGACTGGCTGGGGGGCTTCAAAGGCGGTCCCGTCAAGGCGGGCGTCCCCGCCCGGGACGAAGAGCGGCTCAAGCTGCTGCGCCTGGCCGAGGACAACGCCCGCGCCGCCCTCGACGAACGCCTCGAACGCCTGGCCGGCGCCCGGGGGACGCTGGCCGAAATCATGTCCCGGCTGCATCTGCCCGCCGTGCCCCGACGCATCGAATGCTTCGACCTGGCCCACCTCCAGGGTCAGGCGGCCGTGGCCGGGCTGGTCGTCATGGAGGAGGGCGAACTGAAAAAGGGCCAATATCGCAAGTTCAGAATCAAGCAAGCCCTAGGCGGCGACGACTACGGCGGCCTCCAGGAGGTCGTCAAGCGACGTTTCCGCCCCGGCCGCGCCGACCCCGTCAAGGCCCCGGATCTGCTGCTGATCGACGGCGGCCGCGGCCAGCTGACGGCGGTCATGGCCGCCTTCGAGGAGCTGGCTCTTCAGCCTCCGGCCCTGGCCGGCATCGCCAAAGACCGTGAAGGCGGAGGACCGGACCGCATCTTTCTGCCCGGCCGCAAAAACCCGGCTGACCTCCGCCCCGGCTCGGCGGGCCTGCTGCTGCTGGCCAAGCTGCGCGACGAGGCCCACCGCTTCTGCCGGACCTACCACCACGACTTGCGGACCAAAGAAATGCTCGCCAGCCCCCTGGCCGGCGTCAAGGGCCTGGGCCCAGCCAAGCTCAAGCTCTTGCGCGCCAGCTACCCCTCCTTGGCGGATCTGGACGCCGCCTCCGAGGCCGACCTGCAGGCCAAGCTGCGGCTGCCCCAAGCCGCCGTCGAAGAACTCAAAGCTCAGGTCAGACGCCAAATGGCCGGCGGCCAAAGCCGGACGCCTCCCAAAAAAGCCCGACCAGACGCCAGCTCAGACGCGGGACCCGGGTGAAAGCCGGCTGGAGCGCCCCTGAAAGCGTCGTTTGAGCTGAAAATAAATTTCGCGACTAGCCAAGCACGGACGAGGCAATAAAAAAACCGCTCTTAAGCGGTTTAGAGTTGATTTAAAAAAGCTAAGTTAATTTTTTAGTAAAAATCTTGGTCAGACATGAAATTTCCAGATAGAATCGGTCCGACAACAAGCGATGTCATGAGGAAGCCAGGTCATGTGGAAGCAAGGCATGAAGCGCTCAAACCTCCCCTGGCAAGCTCCGCCAGCTTCTGATCCTAACCGCAGCAGAGAGAAACGAACGAAATAAAGTCAATAACACGGCAGAACACCTGGCGGAGGATGAGAGCAAAATTCGCTAAATTGCTCTAAGGAGGATCAAGCCGCCTCATATGTACCTCGACGGCAAAAGGCCAACGTCGGTCTCCGGCAAGTGCACGCTACGGCTCAAGGGATCCAGTCGGCTGATGACGGCGGCCGTTTCGGCCGTCAGATTTTTGGCCGCCTGCAGGTTCAGGCGGCCTTCCGGCACGACGGCCGCCGTGGTCTGGGCCCGCTGAGGCCGTAGCGACAAGTCGGTCTTGTCGGCCAAGCCGCCTGAGCGCTCCTGCGACGTCCGGTCTTGACCGACCGACGGGCGCTCCTGCTCGACCACGCCGCCAGGGCTGCTTTTAGGCCGGTGCTCGGGCTTGGGATAGTGAGGCCCGAGCCGGCCTAAGACGTTGTAACTGCCGTTTTCAACCTGCACGGCGCCCCCTCGCTAAGGTTCAAGGCCGACCTCAGACGAAATCGCCCCGCTTGAACTTGAAAGCCTCGACCGCGGCCAGCACCGCCGTGTCGTTGACCAGCGGCTTGAGGGGATCGTCCTGGGCAAGGCCCGCGCCTAGCTTGTCGAGCTTGGCTGCGCCGCGGCTCAAATCCTCGGCCAGAGGCGAGATGTCCTTAAGAGTTTTCTGCGGATTCCCCAAAGCGTTCATGTACGCTTCGAGAATGTCCAGCACGTCGCCGACCTCTTCATCGACGGGCGGCGGCAATTCGGCGGGCAGTTCAGAAACGGCCGTCGCTTGGCCTGCCTGGAGCCGGCCCAGCAAGGAAGCCGACAGCAGCGCGGCGGAGCTTTCGTCGAGCGACAGCTTCGGCGCCGTTTCCTTGGCCGCGGCGCCTTCGAGCAGGGCGGCAAAATCTTCCTGGCCGGCGGACGGCCGCCCCTGGGCGGCGCGTTCCGGCAAAAGGGCGGCGTAGGCTGGATTGAGCTTCAGGGAGTCGATTGTCATTGGCTTTCCTCAGCGTGCTTAGGGAGGGCGGCAACTCCGGGCATTTTCGGCCGATTTGGACGGCCGCCAGCAAATGAAGCAAAACCTAGGCCAATTTACCCCGCTGAAAGCCGGCCGGTTCGGCCCGCCCAAGCCCCCTTTCCTTAGCGTTTTTCTTTTTATATACTACATCAGCGCAAAAAAAGCTTTTTTGATAATTTACAAAATTAATTTATTGATATAAATTTTATTAATTATATCATAAATTCAATATATTTTAAAACAAATAAGAATAAACTTATTTTTTTCTTATATTTACCAGCAAAACATCAAGATAATGATATATAAATCCCGCCTAATATGTTATAGTTATCGTGAAAAGGGCAAGATTTTCCCAATTTGTATAGTCGGCCGGACGAGATCATTGACGCCAGCCGGCGCCAGCTCCGTGGCGAAGCCCACTCGTTTTTTTAGCCTGGGCCTTTCATCGTCTCTGAAAACTCGGCACAGTCACGTGATGATCGTTCTGAAGGCCTTGGAACAACTGGGCGTCCCAGAGCTCATCAATCCCAAACCAAACCGTGAGAGGCTGCTGTTTGCCTCGGTGACAGCCAACCGCCTAATCGACCGTTCCAGCAAGCAGGCCTGCAGCCATGGTCCCTGCGACCTATGCCCGATGGGACTGGGAGCGTCTGTCCGCTCAAATTATGCGGGCCATCCACAGGCGCGATCATCTGCCTGATCTCAGACCTATTCCCCAAGCGTGAGGGCCGAGGCCGACTGGGGGCGGTTTTCAGCGTCCGTCGCAGCTCGGCGGCCAACTCGCGAGCGGTCTTGAGGCCGACTTCTGGCCAGCCTCCGAGGCTACGGCTGGTCGTCCTTCGACCTTCGCACGGAGCCGCCAAAGCTTGGAGCCCACAGATAATTTTCCAGAAAAAGGCCGGGAGCGTCATGGAGCTGACGCCGTTTTTCGGCTTGACATTTTTGATGTCGAGTTCGGCATGGCGCCGATAAACCTTCTGGACCGACAATATCGGCGCCATTGAGGGCGCTTTCGAGGGTGGCCGTCAATGGAAAAGATGAACGTCCTTGGACGCAAAACGACGAAACCCCTGGAGTTTCCAGGGGTTTCGCGGACGTCATCGACCGTCATGGAACCAATTTTCTCGGCAAATGGTCGGGACAACTGGATTTGAACCAGCGGCCCCTGCGTCCCGAACGCAGTGCTCTACCAGGCTGAGCTATGTCCCGTCACGTTTTCCGGCGGAGACGGCTGCCCCACAAGGAATGGCCATGCTATCACAACGGCGCTCCATTGGCTAGGAAAATTTTGAGATGTTGAGATTTTTGAGATTTTCGGGCTTTTTCGGCGGAGCCCCTCCGGCGACTGCCCTGATTCGCCCTGTCGCTCGGCGGCTTGTTTTCGCGCGAGTCAGCCCGCTCTCGCCCTGCTCCCCTTCGGCGGTTGCACGGCGTCCGCCAGGCGCGGTTTCGCTTCGGCCTGCCGTCCACGGTCCCTGGACGAGGCAACGGGCCTCCCGAAGCCGCCTCGATTTGGCGAAGGTCCTTGGCGACTCGCGTTTACGCCGCCCTTGGCATGGTTGGCCTGTCTTTCCGCCGCTGACGCTCCCACCCTCGCGGACGACCACACCGCTCGTGGTCAGTGGGGGCTCCTTGGATTTGCCCAGGCAAACGGCGCGCCATCAATCGCGGTTTATGCGGTTGCCGTCGCCAAAATTGATTTGTCAAAGGTCCGCCTCCAACGCCGGCCCGAGCTGGTCCGGGGCCACGCCCTCCGCAAGGAGCGCGCCAGGTCGCCTGAAGCTCTTGGCTGCATTTCGGGTTCGCCAAAAAAAAGCCGCTCGGCCTGAGGCCGCGGCCTGACGGAGGATTTGGGCAATTGTTGAGGCTTTTTCGAGGGGTCGGCCAAGGTCGGCTTCATTCGGGAGCGTGAAACTCTCTGAGCCATTTGTCGGTCAGGTGCTTGGCCCACGGCCGGCAGTGCGGCAGGCGATGGGCCGGATGCAGTTCCGGCTCGAGCGGATCGTAGGGCTTCAGACGCCTGACTTGGAGTTCTGGCGCGACGGCCGGGACCAGCAGGCCGTTGCGCCAAACCTTTGGGTTTTCGGTCACCGGGTCGTCGCCGTAGACGTAGCGGCGCATGCCCACGTTCAACACCAGACCCACGCCCACCATGGCCACCAGAGTCGAGGTGCCGCCGTAGCTTATGAATGGCAGGGGTATGCCCACCACGGGAAACAGCCCGGTGACCATGGCCACGTTGATGGCGGCCTGCCAAAAAAGCATCGACGTCAGTCCCAACGCCAGCATGGTTCCAAACATCTCTGCGCTTCGTCGGACCACCCCCAGCGCCGCCCAGCACAGCGACAGAAAGAGGGCCAGCAAAGCCAAGGCACCCACAAAGCCCCATTCCTCGGCCAGAGCGGCGAAGGCGAAATCGGTTTCGGCCGCCGGCAAAAATCCGTACTTCTGCTGCGAGCCCTCCATGAAGCCGCGGCCCAAAATTTGGCCGCTGCCGATGGCGCTCTTGGACTGGGTGATCTGCCAGCCTTTGCCGTTGGGATCTTTTTCCGGGTTGAGAAAGGTGTTGTAACGCTGAAGGTGATAGGGTTTGATGATCTCCTTGGCCTCCAGCCATTGCAGGCCGTCGAACAAGAACAGCCAGCCGGGAACGGTCAGGAGGGCCGCGATCATGACGACGACGATCCGACGTTTGAGCTGTTGGAACAAAAGCATGGGGACGGCGATGAGAAAAAGGTGCAGGGCCGTGCCCACGTCGGGCTGCTTGGCCACGATCCAGCAGGGGGGCAACACCAGCGCGGCCGGCACGAGCAGATCCTTGAAGCCCAAGGCCTCGGCGCGGCCCTTGTCTTTCTGGCGCGAAAACCAGCAAGCCAAGACCATGACCAGAGCGAACTTCATGAATTCGGAGGGTTGGAAGCGCAACGTCGAGGTCAGCTGCAGCCAGCGGGTGGCGTTGTTGACGGACACGCCGAAGCTGTCCACCAGCGCCAGAAAAAGCAGCCCCAGCCCGTACAGCGGCCAAGCTAAACGCCGGAAGCCGCGGTAGTCGATCAGCGGCGCCAAAAGCATGACGCCCAGGCCCAGGCCGCAGATCAGACCTTGACGAGTGAAGACGTTCCAGTCGGACGTCTCGCCCCCGGAGATGGAGTAAAGATTGGTCAAGCCGCAGAAGATCAAGCCGAGCATGGACAGCAGCAGCGTCCAGGGAAAATGCTCCAGCATTCGGCGATCCAGAAGCGGCTTTTTCACAACTCCCCCTGCCAGCCGATGGGCTTATCGGGTTGAACTTGAAAGGGAGGCATTAAGTTGGTGTCGATGCTTTTGTCAAAATATGCGTTGATGATTTTAGCGGCCAAAGGCGCCGAACGGGCACCGCCTCCGCCTGAATGTTCCAAAAGAACCGTGACCACGACCTCAGGATTGTCGGCCGGAGCGTAGGCGGTGAACCAGGCGTGATCGCGGATGCGGTATGGCCTGTTAGAGGCGTTGTAGCTCTGATAGGCTTGCAGGCTGACGGTCTGCGTCGTGCCGGTTTTGCCGGCAACAACGATATCCGGCAATTTGGCTCGCCAGCCTGAGCCGCCCGGCTCATTGACGACGGCCTCCAAACCCCTTTTAACCGCGCTGAGATGGTCAGGCTTGACCTCCAGACGGCCAAGAGGCTCAGGTATAGAATTTTGCACTAATTTGCCCTCAAAATCAACTATTTCCTTCACAAGCCGCGGCCTATATAATGTGCCTCCATTAGCCACCACCGCCGTATATTGAGCGACCTGCAACGGGGTGGTCAACAAATTGCCCTGGCCAATGGCGACGGTGACCGTGTCGCCCGTCGTCCAGGGGCGGCCGTAGCGTCGCATTTTCCAGGCCTGATCCGGCACCAGTCCCGGTTGCTCGGCCCGGAGCTCCACGCCCGTAGGCCGGCCCAGGCCGAAAAAGCGCCTGACCCGGACGGCCAGGCGGTCGACGCCAATGCGGCGACCAACCTCATAATAATATATGTCGCAGCTCTCCTTGAGCGAGCGGTGTAGGTTGACCGCGCCGTGGCCCGAGCGGTTCCAGCAGCGAAACGGGTGGGCGCCCAGCGTCAGCTGGCCTCCGCAGTGAAAAATCGTCTCCGGGGTGATGACGCCCTCGTAGAGGGCCGCAAGCGACACGGCAATTTTGAAGGTCGAGCCGGGCGAGTATTGGCCGCTGACGGCCCGGTTCTGCATGGGCGTGAAGGGATCTTCGTTGAGCGACCGCCAGCGTTCGGCGGAAATGCCCCCGACGAAATCTTCGAGATTGAACATGGGACTGGAAGCCATGGCCAGGATCTCGAAATTGCGCGGATCCATGACCACCACCGCGCCGGCCTGCTCGGCCAGCAACGACTGGGCCACCCTCTGGAGGCGACTGTCCAGGGTCAGGCGGATGTTGTGGCCGGGCCGGGGATATTCGACGCTGAGCTCCTGGAGGACTCGGCCCTTGGAGTCCACGGTCATCTGGCGGTTGCCCTTGCGGCCGTGGAGGAAGCGTTCGAGGCTCTGCTCGAGGCCGCTTTGGCCCACCAGCTCCCCTTGCCGCACCTCAGGATAGTCCCCGCCGGCCAGTTGGGCCTGGTTGATTTGACCCAGGTAGCCTATGACGTGCGGAGCGAAGGCGCCCAACAACGGCCTGCGGACGGAGGTGGTCTGGACCGACAGGCCGTCGAGCTGCCAACGGCGGCTCTCCACCAGGGCCAAATCGGCCCGACTCAAGCCGGCGACCCAGACGTTGGGCGAAAAGGGCCGCTGCTTTTTGAAGGCTTTGAATTTTTTTTCCAAATCGTCGGCCGACAGCCCCACGATGCCGGCCACTTGCGCGGCCAAGGCTGCGGGCTCCTTGACCTCGTTGGGCGTCACGCGCAACTCGTAGCCCACCTCGTTGTCGACCAGCACCCGCCCGTCCCGGTCCGTCAAAAGGCCGCGAGTAGTGGGGATCTCGACCTGACTGAGGTGGTTTTGGAGGCTTTGCTCCAAATAGTCGGCGCCCTTGGCGATTTGCAGAAACCACAGCCGGAGCCCCAAAGTGACGAACACCGCCGCAATGAAGGCCCTAAAAAGCCATAAACGCCAACAATCGCAGCTTTTTTCCGCCGTCTGATCAGGAGGCGCAAGCATAGGCTTCACCAGCGGGGCGGTCGTCGAGCCGACGGGAAAAGGTCTTCAAGCGCTGGAACGGCGAGCATAGTCGGCGGCGAAGAGGCGATCCAAGACGCCGAAGAAAAAAGAAGCGGCCACGCCGGTCATGACGGCTTGACCTAGACAGGCGGCCAAGATCACGGCGGACACGGGATACGGCCAGTTCATCAAAGTCATGAAGCCGGGCATGAAAATTGCGTTCTTGAGCAGATCAAGCGCGCCGGTCAAAAGCCCGGCGGCCGTCGGCTCCAGAAGCTTGAGGCTTCTGGACAGCAGCTTGACGGCGCCGGCGGCCAACAGAAGAGCCAGCTGATCGATTCCGTCCGGCCCCAGTCCCAGAGCGTTTTTGAAGCCGCCCAACGCGAAGGCCGTCAGCGAGGCCAGCCACAGTTCAGCCCGCAAGGCCAAGTAGACGGTCAGCATCATGACCCAATCGGGCCAGCCCCAAGGCGGCAGCCGCCGAATGGGCCGCAGCGACGAGCACACCGTCAGCAAAAGCCCCAAGAGCAGCAGAAAGGCGACGCTCCTGAGGCGAGTGACCGCATAGGGCTCTGTCCGCGCCCTAACCATGGGGACCTCGAGGCCGGCTTGACGCGGTCCGGCGCCGCAACTTCGTCAGCCCTCGGCCCGCCGGGCCGAGGGCCTGTCAATGCTGCTTTTTTTCGAAAAGCCGCCTGAGATCGCTGCCCAGCGCCAGCCAATCCAAAGGCGGCTCGCGGTCCAGGAGCACCAGGACCTCCTCGAGGGCGCCCAAATCGACCATGGGCCTGACCTGAGCCTCAATGAACAGGCCCAAGCTGTTTTTGTCCACCAACGCGACGCTGCCCAAGGCCAAGCCGGGAGGAAAGACGCCGTCGAGGCCAGAGGTGACCACCAGATCCCCAGGGCGCACGTCGTCGGCCTTGCGGACGTAGTCCAGACTCATCGCGTCCCGCCCGCGGCCGGAGAGCAGACCGTTTAGACGGGTGCGCTGAACGAAGGCGTCGATGCCGCTGGAGGCGTCGGTGAGCAGAAGCACTTTGGCGAAGTGCGGCGCGGTCTCCACCACCCGACCCACCACGCCCCGATCGGAGACCACGGCCGAATCGTCCAGCAGGCCGTCAGCGGCCCCGACGTCGATGATCACCGAACGAAACCAGGGGCTTGGATCCCAGGCCACGACCTTGGCGGCCCGCCAGCGCCGCGGCGAACTCTTCCTGAATTCCAGCAGACGCCTCAAGCGCTCGTTGGCCGCCCGCTCTTCGGCCAGCTGGATAATCAGGCTCGATTGACGCTCGAGGGTCTGCCGCAAACGCTCGTTTTCGGTCTGGAGGCCAACCAGGCCGAAATAGCCGCGCCAGACGCCCTCCACTCTCGAGGCCAAGCCGTTGATGAGCCGTCCGGCCAGACCGGCCGTCTCCAGAGCCGCCGCCCCCGAGGGCGACTCGCCCCGGCTCCATGCCGACGCCGACAGCAGGCCCAGAGAAACCAGCAGCAGCAACGCGGGGGTGAGGGTTTTTAGACGTCGCCGATTCATCCGCCTCCATCGCCGTCCAGTCTGGGGCCGTCGAAAAAGAAGCCTAAAACGTTTCAACCATACAATTAGTTGGCTAATCAAATTGATTATTCGAGCATTAAACGTCGCGCCATGGCCGCCGACTGACGCCGCCGCAAACGACGCCGGCCCGGCCGCTCAACGGCTAAAAACTCCGCTGAACTTCCAACGTCGCGGCCGGCTAGGCGATGGTGATTTCCCTTAAGATGTCGATGCTGTCCAGGGCTTTGCCGCAGCCCAGGACCACCGTCTTGAGCGGATCGTCGGCGATGATGACGGGCAGGTGAGTTTCCTCGCGGATCATGATGTCCAAGCGCCGCAAAAGGGCCCCGCCGCCGGTGAGCACGATGCCTCTGGTGACGATGTCGGCCGACAGCTCCGCCGAAATCTTCTCCAAGGCGTCGCGCACCGCGTTCAGGATGGCGTCGAGCTGCTCCCGGATGGCCTTGCGGACTTCCTCGGAGTCGATGACCGCGGTCATGGGCAGGCCGTTGACCGCATGCCGGCCCTTGACCTCCAAGGTCTCCACCTGGTCGGAGGGATAGGCCGCGCTGATCTCTTTTTTGATGGTTTCGGCGGTGCGTCGGCCGATGTGCAGATTGTACTTTTTGCGGATGTACTGGATGATGGCCTCGTCCATCTTGTTGCCGCCGATGCGCACCGACTTGGCGTAAACCACCCCGGCCAAGGATATTATGGCCACTTCAGTGGTGCCCCCGCCTATGTCGACAATCATGTTGGCGGCCGGGTCGGTCACCGGCAGCCCAGCGCCTATGGCCGCGGCCATGGGCTCCTCTATGAGATAAACCTCGCGGGCGCCGGCCTGCTCGGCGGCCTCGCGCACGGCCTTTTTCTCCACCTGGGTGATGCCTGAGGGGACGGCCACGATGATCCGAGGCTTGAACAAGCGCCGATGGCCCGTTTTGCGGATAAAGTGCCGGATCATGGCCTGGGTGACCTCAAAGTCGGCGATGACTCCGTCGTTCATGGGCCGAATGACGTCGATGTCCGGCGGCGCGACTTCCTCCATGGCCTTGGCTTCTTGGCCAACAGCCAAAATCTTGCGGCCCTTGCGACGGCTGATGGCCACCACCGAGGGCTCCGAGAGCACGACCCCTCTGCCTTTGAGATAGACCAACGTGTTGGCCGTGCCGAGGTCGATGGCCAAGTCGTTGGAAAAAGCGTTCAAAACGGACCGAAATATGCTCATGTTGGCCTTCATTGGCTATGACGCTGAACAAGCCACGGGCAGCCGCGTAATGAAAAGAATTGGCGGGGACTTCTGTTGGCTGGTCAGGCGGGCGACGGTCAATCAGGACAGCCGCCGCGCCGCCGTCGGCCGACAGGTTTTGGTCGCCAAAGATCGTTGACGCCGTCAAAAGGATTTTTTCGAGCTCTCGTCCTTCAGCCGCTCCTGCCCGTCTGGAGCAGCCGATCATGTCGGCCGCGAGTCCGGCCGTTCAACGGCAAGCAAAACGCCGTCAGGCAGGCTCAGCCTTCCTGGCGGCGCAAAGTTGAAAACTCCAACGGCGTTGCGTTCACGACTTCTCCACGTGCCCCGGCCACCGCGCCCCCGGGCGCCGACCGTCGCCGGCGGGGTCTCAAACGTTCGCCAAGCCGAGGCGCCCAGAACTCCGCGTCCGCAGTTCAGCTCTCTTGGGGCTCACGATCGGGGCCATCGCCGCCGGCTTCAGATATTTCGCCGCTCTCGGCGACCGCCGACTCCTGCGGGGCCGCCGGCTCTTGAGACGTGCCCGACTCTTGAGACGTCGAGGCGGGTTGCTGGATCTCGGCCGTCTCCTCAGACGCGTCGGCCACGGCGCCCTGACTCTGAGCGACGTGCTTGGAGGCGGCAACCCGGCGGCTGCGGTCGACGCTCTTGACGAGTCGAGAACCTATGGCGGCCTTGACGTCCTCAGGCTCGACGAGCCGCAGGACAACCAGTTGGGCCACGTCTCCCTTGCGCAGGCCGTTTTTGGCCATCAAGGTGAAACCGCTGCTGCGGGAGTCGAACCTTTCCTTGGCCGTCTTGAGCAGAGCGGTCAGCACTTTCTTTTTGTAGAAAACTTTGGCCGCCAGCCTGATGGAGTGCAGATCGCCGCGCTTGACCAGCGTGATCAGCCGATCGACCAACGGCCTGACGGCCTTGGCCTTGTGCAGGGTCGTGACTATCTTGCCGTGCTCGAACAAGCTCGTGACCATGTTGCGCAACATGGCGTCGCGATGAGCGGCGGTGCGGCCAAGCTTGACTACTGATTTGCGATGCCTCATCTTTGAAGTCCTGTGATCTGCTTGTGTGCCGGGGATCGGCGGAGCGCGGCGGCGCCGCTCAGTCCCTTCTGGAATCAGGCCTAGTGAAACCGTCGACGTTCATGCCCAAAGACAAATTCAACGAGGTCAAAACATCTTTAATCTCGTTCAGTGACTTTCGGCCAAAGTTTTTTGTCTTGAGCATCTCATTTTCAGTTTTTTGCACCAGTTCGCCAATATAGTAAATGTCGGCGTTCTTGAGGCAATTGGCGGACCGCACGGACAGCTCGAGTTCATCGACAGTGCGGTAAAAATGCTCGCTGGTCCCGGAGGGGCGAAGGTCTTCCTGACGACGGCCTCTTTCAGGCTCGGAGGTTCCGATGTCGGTGAAGATCTGCAGTTGCTCGGTGAGGATGTTGGCCGCGGCGGAAACCGCCTCCTGGGGCGTCAGGCTGCCGTCGGTCCAGACCTCCAAGGTCAGCTTGTCGTAGTCGGTTTTCTGGCCCACTCGGGCGTTGGTGACGGTGAAGTTGACCTTGCGGATGGGCGAATAAAGGGCGTCCACCGGGATCGTGCCGATGACCTGCTCGTCCTCGATGGGCTTTTCGGCCGGCACGTAGCCCTTGCCCAAGGCCACTTCCATGGTCATGTTGAGCCTGCCGTTTTTGGCCAACGTGGCCAAATGGCAGTCCTTGTTTAGGACCTCGACCTGATGGTCGACTATGATGTCGGCCGCCGTGACCGTTTTGGGGCCCTCGGCCTCCACGCGCATGGTCCGCGGACCGGCGCCGTGGAGCTTTAGCCTGACCTCTTTGAGATTTAAAATGATGTCGCTGACGTCCTCTATGACGTCGTTGAGCGTGCTCAGCTCGTGGAGGACGTTTTCGATCTTGACCGACACGATGGCCGCGCCTTGGAGCGAAGAGAGCATCACCCGGCGCAGCGCGTTCCCCAACGTCAGACCGAAGCCCCTTTCAAGGGGCTCGCAGACGAATTGACCGTAATTATTCCGATGATCAGCGTCCTCGGTCTTCACCTTCTCGGGCCTGATCAGATCGTTCCAATTTTTTTCCATACCCTCTCCTGAGAACGGCTCAAGATTTTATCGGGAAGGCCCCAAGAAGCCCAGACAGGTGCCCGCTGGGGTCGTCAGCCGCCGAAGCGGCGCCTGGCGACCGTCACTTGGAATAATATTCGACGATCAGCTGCTCGGAAACCTGCAGGCCAAGCTCCTCGCGGGCGGGCAGTTCTTTGACCCGGCCCTGGAAGGCGGCCTTCTCCAACTCCAGCCAGCTTGGGGTGCCTCTGCGGGCTACGGTCTCGAGGGATTCCTGGATGAAGGCAATCTTGCGGCTTTTCTCCTTGAGGGCGACCGTGTCGCCGCTCTTGACCAGAAAAGAGGGGATGTCGACCTTGCGGTCGTTGACCAAAAAATGTCCATGGCAAACCAGCTGGCGGGCCTGGCTGCGGGAAGAGGCGAAGCCGAGCCGGTAGACGATGTTGTCCAGACGCCGCTCCAAAAGGATGAGCAGATTGGCGCCTGTGATGCCTTTCTGACGTTCAGCTTTCTCGAACAAAGCGCGAAACTGTTTTTCCAAGAGGCCATAGGAGCGCTTAACCTTCTGCTTTTCGCGCAGTTGCAGCCCGTACTCGGAGAGCTTGCCGCGGCGGCTCCCGTGCTGCCCGGGAGCGTGCGCCCTGCGTTCAAAGGCGCACTTGCTCGCATAGCAGCGATCGCCCTTCAAAAACAGCTTGGTGTTTTCGCGCCGGCAAATCCGGCATACTGCCTCAGTGTATCTGGCCAACTGTTGTCACTCCTGATGAAGCTGCGGAAACGGGCGGCCCGTGCCGTCCAATCGAAAGCTCAGATTAGACCCTGCGCCGTTTGGGCGGACGGCATCCGTTATGAGGGATGGGGGTGACGTCCCTGATCATGTTGACCTGAATGCCGGACGACTGAAAGGCTCTCAAGGCCGCCTCCCGGCTGTTGCCAGGGCCCTTGATGAAGACGTCGACGGCGCGCATGCCGTGCTCCTGGGCCTTCTTGGTGGCGTCTTCGACGGCCGTCTGAGCCGCGTAGGGCGTGGATTTGCGCGAACCCTTGAAGCCCTGCACCCCGGCGCTGGACCAGACCACGGCGTTGCCCTGAGGATCGGTGATGGTCACTATGGTGTTGCTGAAGGTGGCGTGTATATGGGCCACGCCGACCGGAATGATCTTTTTGTCCTTTTTTTTGCGGGTCTTGCGTACAGCCTTGGCCGACATGGACAACCTCTGAAAATTTTTAGGCGGCAAAGCGCCTGATGTGAACTGCCGTAGGCCGAAGCCCCTGCGGAGGAGCGGTCCAACCGTCGCCTCCAGAGGCGGCCGTCGTCCGCGCGGCGGGCCCGGCTCAACCGGCTTGGCCGGCCTGACGGACCTTCGGAGCCTTAATGGCTCGTTTCAATGGGGCGCTTCATTAGCGCATTTTAAAAACGAGCTCACTTTGAAGGCGGCTTCTTTTTGCCGACCACGGCCCGTCGGGGGCCTTTTCTGGTTCTGGCGTTGGTGTGGGTCCTTTGTCCATTGACCGGCAGACCTCTGCGGTGCCTCAGACCCCGGTAGCAGCCCAGATCCATCAACCTCTTGATGTTCATCGTCACATCGCGCCGCAAATCTCCCTCGACCTTATAATCGGCGTCGATTATGCGCCTGATGCGGGCGACCTCGTCGTCGGTCAATTTGTCGGACTTCGCCGCAAGCTCGACGCCGGCCTTCTTCAGAATGGCTATGGCGCTGGAGCGGCCTATCCCGTAGATGTAGGTCAGGGCGATCTCAATCCGCTTCTGACGAGGCAAATCTATGCCGGAAATCCTGGCCACCTAGGAATCCTCCCTGGTCTTCGATACGGCCGCGACGAAGCGGCCTTGACGGAGCCTCAGCCCTGCCGCTGCTTGTGTTTGGGGTTGGAGCAAATGATCCTAATTTGGCCGAAGCGTTTGATGATCTTGCACTTCATGCACATTTTTTTAACTGATGAGCGGACTTTCATATCGATCTCACTGCAAAGCCTCGTCCACTGCAAAGCCGCGGTGCGGAGGCAAAGAAGAAAAATAACCCGTCCGGCCGGCGCGCCGCGTCGGTCGAGGGTCGGAGCGTGGCCTGAAGTCACCGGCCGGCGGCGGCGGGCTTCAGCTCATGGCCTGAGCCAAGGCCGCCTCGACATCGGACGGCGAGCCCAGTCCCGGCACGGTCTTGAGCCGCCCCTTGGCCGCATACCAGCTAGCCACAGGGCTGGTTTGCTCATGATAGACCTGCAGGCGGTTTTTGATGGCCGCCTCGGCGTCGTCCGCCCGTTGGCCAATGCTTCCACCGCAATGCGGGCACACGAAATCGGCCGGCGGCGGCGCATATGACACATGCCAACCGGCGCCGCAGCCCCGGCAGACCCGACGGCCGGACAAGCGGGTCACCAGTTCGTCGTTTGGCACGTCCAGCTGGAGGCAGACGTCGACTTGGCGGCCCAAAGTCGTCAAAAGTTCCTCCAAGGCCTCCGCCTGCGCCGCGGTGCGGGGAAAGCCGTCCAGCAAGCACCCGGCGGACGCGTCAGGAAGCCTCAAACGCTCGCCGACCATTCTCACCGTCAGCTCGTCGGGCACCAAGGCCCCGCGATCCATGTAGCCCTTGGCTTCCAAGCCCAACGGCGTCCCGGAAGCCAAGTTGGCCCTGAAGATGTCGCCAGTGGAGACGTGCGGAACTTCGAAGCGTTTGACCAAGGCTGCGGCCTGCGTCCCTTTGCCCGCGCCGGGGGGACCCAACAGTATGATGATCATACACGCACCCTGGAATGTCCGGACCGTCGTCCGACGCAGACGACGTTCGGACTGAAGCTGCAATTTATAAGTATAAGCCGATTCGAGCCTCAATGTCAAGAAAAAAATTCAAGGGACCAAACCCGGTCGCCGGCCTGACCGTCCTTCCTCTGGTCCGTCCGTTCCTCAAGCCCGACGGCGGGGCTGAATTTTGCCCATCCCGGCCATGCCCTTTTTGAGGAAGCCGTCGTAATGCTGGTTGAGCAAATGGGAGTTAATCTGGCTGATGGTGTCGAGAGCTACGCCAACGACTATCAGCAGGGCCGTCCCGCCGAAGGAGAAGTCCACCCGAAAGTAGCGACTGACGAAGCCCGGCAGCAGGCAGATGACCGAAACGTAGAGCGCCCCCCACAAAGTCAGGCGGGTCAGCACCCGATCAAGATACTCGGCAGTTTTGGGTCCTGGTCTGATGCCCGGCACGAAACCGCCGTGTTTTTTCATATTTTCAGCAACGTCATCAGGATTGAACTGCACTCCAGTGTAAAAGTAACAGAAAAAAACGATAAGAATGACGTAGACCAGATTATACAGCCAGTTGTCGCGCATTGTCAAATCTTTGAGGAACGGCATATCCACAAACTGACCTAAGGTGGCTGGAAACATGATCAACGAACTGGCGAAAATTGGCGGAATGACCCCGGCCGGATTAAGCTTCAGCGGCAAATGCGTCGACCGGCCGCCCATCAGGCGGCGACCCACCACACGCTGGGCGTACTGGACCGGAATTCGCCTTTGGGCTCGCTCGCAGAAGACCACCCCGGCCACGATAAGCACCGCCCCGGCAGCCAAGAAGGCCATGCGCAACACCGATTGCTCGTCGGCGGCCAAAGCGCCGAAGACGCCGCCGATCGCCGACGGCAGACCTTCGACGATGCCAGCGAATATAATGAGCGAAATCCCGTTGCCCAAGCCCCGTTCGGTGATCTGTTCGCCGAGCCACATGATGAAGCAAGTGCCGGCGGACAAGGTGACCATGGTCATGACCCGAAAGCCGACCCCGGGGTGGATGACCACCGACCCGCCGCCCATGGACATGCGCTCCAGGCCAACGGCCAACATAAAGCCCTGAAAAAGCGACAGGCCCACCGTCAGATAACGGGAATATTGCGTCAGCTTGCGACGGCCATCCTGACCGCCTTCCTTTTTGAGGCGGCTGAGGTGCGGCCAGACCACGGTCAGCAATTCGATGATGATCGACGCCGAAATGTAGGGCATGATGCCCATGGCGAAGATGGAAAACTGCGACAGGGCCCGCCCGGAGAACATGTCGAAGAGACCCAGGATGGTGCCCGAGAAGCGGGCGAAGAACTCCTTGAGAGCCTCGGTGTCCACGCCGGGCGTCGGGATGTGGACGCCGACCCGATAGACGGCCAATATCAAAAGCAGATAAAGCAACCTGCGGTTGAGGTCCTTAGTCTGCCCCGAGCCTTCGGTTTTGCCTTGCAATGGTCTTCCCCATCGGCGGATTTTGTCCGTTGTGGTGTGGTCGTCGCCCTAAGGCGGTCTACAAGGTCAAAAGCTCGACCCGGCCGCCGGCCTTGGCGATCTTCTCGACGGCCTGGTTCGAGGCGGCCTGCACCTTGACGGTCAAACCGACTTCGACTTCGCCGTCGGCCAGCAGCTTGACCGGCAGGCCTTTCTTGCGAACGAGTCCGGCGGCCCTGAGGACCTCCACGTCGATCACGCTGCCGGCCTCGAAGCGGCCAAGGGAAGAAACGTTGACCAGAGCGTATTGCTTCTTGAAAATGTTGGTGAAGCCTCTTTTGGGCAGACGCCGCTGCAAAGGCATCTGGCCGCCCTCGAAGCCGGGACCGACGCCTCCGCCGCTGCGAGCTTTCTGGCCCTTATGCCCGCGGCCGGATGTCTTGCCCAGACCGGAGCCCTCGCCTCGGCCGACTCGCTTTGCCCTGTGCCTGGAGCCCTCAGGCGGGCGCAAATCATGGAGCTTCATGGAAATCACCTATATATGGCCCGCGACTTGGGTCGAGGGAAAAAAGGGCCTAGTTCCATCCGCCGGGCCGGCGACTTCGCCGGCCTGCCTTCAGCGAACTTCCTCCACCTTCAGCAAATAGCCGACCTGATTGATCATGCCCCTGACGGCCGGGGCGTCATTGTGGACGACGCTGCGGCCAATGCGCTTGAGGCCCAAAGCTCTAACGGTGCGCCGATGGACTGGCAGCCGGCCGTTGACGCTCTTGATCTGGGTGATCTTCAGGCGCGCGCCTGATTCGGCGGGCACGGGCGCCGCGTCTTGAGAAGCCGTCTCCTGAGAAGCCTCGACCGTCAGGGTTGCGTCTTGATTATTTGATTCTTGGGCGTCCTGAGGCGCCGAATCGTTGCTTATCTCGTCCATGTTCGCTCCAAAAGGGGCCAAGTCGCCGACGTCAAGTCGGCTTGGGGACCCGTCTCAAAGGCCGACGCCTTCTGGCGCCGCTAGAGCCGCGACGGGGGGGGATTCCACGTCCGGGCGACCGACCTCAGGCGGACGTCATGGTCCGCCGGGTCAGTGGCGCCAAGCCGGCTTGGAGGCCCGTCGGGGTCAGGCTCAGACGCGGAGGCGCTCCAAGGGCACGCCGCGATCCTTGGCCACTGTCTTGCCCAGCTTTAGCTTTTTGAGGGCGTCAATGGTGGCCCGCACGACATTGTGGGGGTTGTTGGAGCCCAAAACTTTGGTCAAGATGTCCTTGACCCCGGCGGCCTCAACCACGGCCCGGACCGAACCGCCGGCGATGACGCCGGTGCCCTTCGCCGCCGGCTTGAGGAGCACCGAGCCGCTCCCGGAGGTGCCGATGATCTGGTGGGGCACGGTCGTCCCGGACAGGTCTACGTTGAACAAATGTTTCTTGGCCTTTTCCATGCCCTTGCGGATGGCCTCCGGCACCTCGCTGGCCTTGCCCAAGCCAAAGCCGACGCGACCCTGCCCGTCGCCCACGACCACGATGGCCGAAAACGAAAACCTGCGGCCGCCCTTGACCACCTTGGCCACGCGGTTGACGTGGACCACCTTGTCGATTAAGTTTTGATCATCCGATTCGGGCCGATACACGCGCAATACCTCTTTTGGACTGCAGACTAAAATTCGAGACCGGCGTCGCGAGCCCCTTTGGACAGAGCCAGGACGCGGCCGTGATAGAGAAAGCCGTTGCGGTCGAAGACCACCTTCTTGAAGCCTTTGTCCTGAACGGCCGCCGCCAGCGCCCGGCCGACCAGCTCGGCCTGCTCGGTCTTCTTCTTTCCTTGAAGCGCGTCTTTGAGAGCCGGGGTCAAGGTGGAGGCAGCAGCCAAGGTCACGCCCTTGTCGTCGTCAATGAGCTGAGCGTATATGTGCGCGGATGAACGAAAGACGCACAGGCGCGGACGTGCGGCGTGGCCGATCACCTTCTTGCGGACGCGAGCCTGCCGCCGGTCGCGGGCGGTCAAGCGGGGATTGTCTTTAGCCATGCAAACACCTCGAAAAAAATGGCCGTCGCCGGGCCGCGCGCGCCCGACCTGGCGGACCAGCTCGCCGTCTGGCTTATTTGCCGCCAGCCTTGCCGGCCTTGCCGACCTTGCGGGCGATGCGCTCGTTTTCGTACTTGATGCCCTTGCCCTTGTAGGGCTCAGGCTTGCGATAGGCCCGAAGACGGGCGGCCGTCAAGCCCAAGAGCTCCTTGTCGGCCGACTTGAGGGTAATCTTCGAAGTCTTGGCGTCCACCTTGGCCTCGACGCCTTTGGGCAGCTTGAAGATCACCGGATGCGAAAAGCCAAGCGCAAGCTTTAGAGTTTCGGCGTCCTGCGCCTCGACGCGCCAACCCACGCCGACGACCTCCAAGACCTTGACGAAGCCTGTCGAGACGCCCAAGACCATGTTGTTGACCAGCGTCCTGGTCAGGCCCCAAATGGCCCTGCTCCGCTGGTTTTCGACCTTGGGCTTGACGACGATATGGTCCCCGGCCACGACGACATCGACGTCGGCATGGAGATCCCGCGTCAGCGTCGTCGCGTCTTTGGTCACCTTTATCGTCGGCGCCCGCCACTCGACCTTGACCCCCTGAAGCAGGGGCACCGGCA
Source organism: Deltaproteobacteria bacterium (assembly GCA_031269485.1). Classification (GTDB taxonomy): domain Bacteria; phylum Desulfobacterota; class Desulfarculia; order Adiutricales; family Adiutricaceae; genus JAISZC01. Next base: position 8,105 of record JAISZC010000039.1, on the reverse strand, counting down.
TTTTGCCTATTCTGGACATGCTTATCCTCTCACAGCCCTGATCCCTCGGCCACCGGCCGGGGGCCTCCGCAAGTCACCAAATCATGCACAGCGTCTCGCCGCCGAGGTTGTGGCGTCTGGCTTCCTTGTCGGTCATGACCCCGCGCGAGGTCGACACAACCAGCACCCCCAGCCCCGACAGGACCGGCGCGATTTCGGCGGCCTTGTTGTAAACACGGCGTCCAGGCTTCGAGAGTCGCTTGAGGCCGTTGATGACCGGCGCGTTGCGGTCGGTGTATTTCAGGAAAATCTTGATGACGCCCTGCTTGTTGTCGCGCACGACCTTGAAATTTCTGATGAAGCCCTCGTCCTTGAGAATCCGCACGATGTCCACCTTGAGCCGGGAGGAAGGCACCTCGACCCGCTCATGACGAGCGATCAAGGCGTTGCGGACGCGGGTCAGCAGATCGGCTATGGGATCGGTCATGGTCATAAAATCACCTAAGGAAACCAGCGACGTCAGTCGGGAGTTGTTGACTTTGGGCGGCCTCTCACCAACTGGCCTTGACCACGCCGGGAATCTCGCCAGCCAGAGCCATGTTGCGGAAGCAAATGCGACAAAGGTTGAATTTCCTCAGGTAAGCCCTTGGCCGGCCGCAAATGGGGCAACGATGGTAGGCTCTCGAGGAGAATTTGGCCGACCTGGCCGCTTTGGCTATCATGGATTTTTTCGCCATCGCGCAGCTCCTTGTTTGATTATCGACGGGCGCGTCTCAGTGAGGCTGGCCGGTCTTTCTGAAGGGCATGCCCAGTTCCGCCAAAAGGAAACGGGCTTCGTCATCAGTCTTGGCCGTGGTGACTATCGTGATGTTGAGGCCTTTTATCTTATCGATCTTGTCGTAGTCGATCTCGGGAAAAATTAGATGTTCCTTGAGACCCAAAGTGTAGTTTCCGCGACCGTCGAAAGCTTTGGGGCTTACGCCTCGGAAGTCGCGCACTCGAGGCAGCACGACGTTGATGAGCTTGTCCAGAAAATAATGCATTCGATCGCGCCGCAACGTCACCCGGACCCCGATGGACATGTTTTCCCGGAGCTTGAAGGCGGCTATGGAACGACGAGCCTTGGTGATGACCGCCTTCTGGCCGCTGATGGCAGTCAGCTCGGCCACGGCCCCGTCGAGGATCTTGGGGTTTTGGATGGCTTCCCCCAGGCCCATGTTGAGGGACACTTTGACCACTTTTGGCACCTGGTTGGGATTGTTATAGTTGAACTCCTTAACAAGCTTGGGAGTCACGTTCTTTTCGTAATGATCCTTGAGCCTGGGCATTTTTGCTCCTTGCGGCGGGCTGAGCCGGCCGCCTCCCGACGGTCGGGAGGCCTCCCTTCGGGGCCCTGGGCCCGATGGACATTGAGGCCGTGGAGAGCCGAACCGTGACGGTCCCGGCCCTTAAGCTTGGCGCGTTAATCTTGCGCGCCACGAATCTCGAAAAAAAAGTCCCGTGCCCTGAAACGGCCAAATCTCGGTCTAAGAGACGCTGAGGCCGGACGAGTCAATCGTCGATGCGGGCCTTGCACCGCCGGCAGACGCGATGCTTGACGCGCTTGCCGCCCTCTTGGGCCGGCGGCCCGAACTCGAAACCCACCCGGGACGGCTGCATGCACTTGGGGCAGATCAAAGAGACGTTGGACAACGGCACCGGACCATTTTTGCGCACGCGGCCGCCCATCTCGCCGGTTTCCTTGTTGGCCTTGGCGTGCTTGATCATGACGTTGACGCCCTCGACGAGCGCCTGGCGCTTGTCGGGCAATATCTCCAGCAGGCTGCCGACTTTGGAGGCGTGACGGCCGGTCATCACCTGCAGCCGATCGCCTTTTTTGAACTTGCAAAGCCTGCGGCTGGACACGGCTTTCTTATTCTTGAGCATGATCCGTCTCCTCAAAGAACTTCCGGCGCCAGCGAGACTATCTTCATAAAGCGCCTGGTCCGGAGCTCGCGCGCCACCGGGCCGAAGATGCGGGTGCCGATGGGCTCCCGGGCGTTGTTGATGAGAACCGCGGAGTTGTCGTCGAACTTGATGAAGGAGCCGTCCTGCCGTCCGACTTCCTTGGCGGTTCTGACGACCACGGCCTTGACGACGTCGCCCTTCTTGACCTTGGAGCCCGGCAGGGCCTCCTTGACCGACACGACGATGACGTCGCCCACCGATGCGTAGCGGCGGCGGCTGCCGCCCAGCACTTTGATGCAGTAGACCTGCTTGGCCCCAGAGTTGTCGGCCACGGTCAATCTGGTTTCAGGCTGTATCATGATTTTGCTCCAAACTGAATCGTCAATCCGCCGCGGCCTGAGGACCTCAAGGACCTTCGAAAGCCCGTCCAGGCGCCGCGCCACGCCGGCCGTGGCCGTCCGGGGCCCGCCGAGTCTCCGGGCGGCGGGCTCTCAGGCCTGATGGGCCAGGATCTTGGTCAGGCGCCAGCGCTTGAGCCTCGAAAGCGGCCGGGACTGTATGATCTCCACCGTGTCGCCTAGGCGGGCCTTATTCTGTTCGTCGTGGGCCATGAACTTGGCCCGACGGCGGATATATTTTTTGTAGATCGGGTGCTTGACCAGACGATTGACCAGGACCACCACGGTCTTGTCCATCTTGTCGGAAACCACCACTCCGGTTATGGTTTGGTTGGTGCGCCTGCCTTCCACGGTTTACCCCTCGCTGACGGAGTTCTTGCTGACGGAGCTCTTGGCCGCCGCGGCCAATTTCTCGCGAGCGACGGTCTTGATTCGAGCAATGTCCTTTTTGGTCTTGCGGATCTCCATGACGTTCCTGAGCTGGCTCAGAGCGTTCTGGAACCGTTTGGCGAAAAGATCGCCTCTCAAAGCCTTTTCCTTGGCGGACAGGGCGGCCAGATCCAACTTTCTGAGCTCGGCCAGTTCTGAAGACTTCACAGCAATTCCCCCATGACGATGAAACGGGTTTCAAAGGGCAGCTTGTTGGCCGCGAGTCTGATGGCCTCGCGGGCCACCTGCTCGGTCACCCCGTCCATCTCGAAGATCACTCGGCCTGGCTTGAGCAGGGCCACCCAGCCTTCCGGAGCGCCTTTGCCCTTGCCCATGCGGGTTTGAGCCGGCTTCTTGCAGACCGGCTTGTCGGGAAAAACCCGTATCCACAGCTGACCACCGCGGCGGACGTGACGGTTGATGGCCACGCGGCCGGCTTCTATCTGCTGAGCGGTCAGGTAGCCGCGACTGACGACCTGCAAGCCGAAGCGGCCGAAGTCCAAGTTGGACCCGCCCTTGGCTTGCCCGCCCCAGCGGCCTTTCTGCTGCTTGCGGTATTTGGTTCTTTTGGGGGACAGCATCTTTAGCTCCATTGGCGGCCGGCGTCGGGGCCGGCCTTAAGGCGGCGCCCCATGGGGGGCGAAAGGCCAAGCCCGGAGGGCGGCGGCCGCCTCGGCGGCTCTCTTACTTGAGCGCGCTTTCGGCGGATGGATCGGTCATGATCTCGCCTTTGAAAATATGGACCTTCACGCCGATGATCCCGTAGGTGGTCCGGGCCTCGGCGAAGCCGTAGTCCACGTCGGCCCTCAAGGTGTGCAAAGGCACCCGGCCTTCCCGGTACCACTCGCGGCGAGCCATTTCGGCGCCGCCCAAACGGCCGGCGCAGTGTATCTTGATGCCCTGGGCCCCGAACTTGAAGGCCAACGAAATGCTCTTCTTCATCGCCCGCCGGAAGGCGACTCGGCGCTGGAGCTGCTGGGCCACGTTCTCGGCCACCAGCTGCGCGGAGATCTCGGGCTTGCGGACCTCCTGGATGTCGATGAGCACCCCTCTGGACTGCGCCTTTTTGTCCTTGTCGGCGGCCGCTTCGCCTTCGCGGCGACGGGCGTCGAGCTTGCTGACCAGCTTTTCGACGTCGCGCTTGAGGTTTTCGATCTCCGCGCCCTTTTTGCCGATGACGATGCCGGGCCTGGCGGTGTGAATGCACAGCTTGATTTTTTGGCCGAATCGCTCGATCTCGATGTTCGACACTCCGGCCGCCTCGAGCTTCTTTTTGACGTAGTCGCGAATCCGGCGGTCCTCGACCACCTGCTGGCCGAAGTCGCGGCTGGCGTACCAGCGCGAGCCCCAAGTCTTTATGACGCCCAGCCTAAAGCCCAAAGGATGTGTTTTCTGACCCAACTTGTCCTCCGTTGTCGCCCGATCGGCAGGCCGCCGGCCGACGTCTCACCGGCCCTTATTGGGGGCCTTGCCCACGATGACGGTAATGTGGCTCGTCCGCTTCAAGATGGGCTTGGCCCGGCCATGGGCGCAGGGGTGATAGCGCTTGAGCATCGGACCGCGATCCACGAAAATGCTTTGGACCTTCAATTCGTCGACATCCATCGAAAAGTTGTGATCGGCGTTGGCGACGGCTGATTCGAGAACCTTCAAAATCAAAAAGGCGCTCTTGTTGGGGCTGAAGCGCAGCAGATCCTGAGCCGCCTCAACGCCGCGGCCAACCACCGCGCGGGCCATGATCCGGGTCTTGTCCGGCGCCACTCTAAAATAGCGGCCGACGGCCCTGGCCGCGCCTTGGTTTCTGAGGCGGATCTTCTCCTGCTTGCTCGTTTCCTTGCGGTTATGGCTGCTTTCCATGACTATGCGTCTCCGGGCCCGGCGGGCGCCTCATTGTCGCGCGGCTTTTTTCGGCCGGCCCGCCTGTCGGCGGTTCGACCGGCCGCCGCTGGTCGCTACTTCCGGACCTTCTTGGCCTTCTTGTCGGCCGCATGGCTATAAAAGGTCCTGGTGGGGGAAAAGTCCCCCAACTTGTGGCCCACCATGTTTTCGGTGACGAAAACCGGGATGAACTTCTTGCCGTTGTGCACCGCGAACGTCAGGCCCACCATGTCCGGCAGGATGGTCGAGCGGCGGCTCCAAGTCTTGATGACCCGGCGGTCGCCGGCTTCGACGGCCGCGAAGGTCTTGCTCATGACGTGATCGTCGACGAAAGGTCCTTTTTTGATGCTGCGGGGCATGAACTACCTCAATTAAGCCCGGCGGGCCTATTTCTTGTCGCGCCGCTTGATGATGAACTTGTTGGAAGGCTTGCTCTTCTTGCGGGTCTTGAAGCCCTTGGTGGGCATGCCCCAAGGGGAGACAGGATGCCGACCGCCGGAGCTGCGGCCCTCGCCGCCGCCCAAGGGATGATCAACCGGATTCATGGCCACGCCCCTGACGTGGGGCCGCCGGCCAAGATAGCGCGAGCGGCCGGCCTTGCCCAAAGAGACGCTGTTGTGATCGGCGTTGCCGACCTGGCCGATGGTGGCCTTGCAGGCGGCCAAGACCAGCCTCATCTCGCCGGAGGGCAGCTTCAGCAGGGCGTAGGCGCCCTCCTTGGCCATGAGCTGGGCGTAGTTGCCGGCGCCGCGGGCCAGCTGTCCGCCCTTGCCTGGCTTGAGCTCGACGTTGTGGACCAGGCTGCCCAGAGGCGCGACCTTCAGGCTCAGGGCGTTGCCGGGCCGTATGTCGGCGGAGTCGCTGGAGACAACCACGTCGCCGACCTTGAGGTTCTGAGGGGCCAAAATGTAGCGCTTCTCGCCGTCGACGTAGTGCAGCAGAGCCAGACGGGCGCCGCGGTTGGGGTCGTACTCCACCGCCGCCACCTTGGCCGGCACCTCCAGCTTGTCGCGCCTGAAGTCGACCACCCGATAGAGGCGCTTGTGGCCCCCGCCCCGGAATCTTGAGGTGATGCGGCCCAAATTGTTGCGGCCGCCGGTGGAGGGCTTGGGCCTGGTCAGGCTCTTTTCGGGCCGGCTCCTGGTGATCTCCTCGAAAGTCGGATACGACTGGGCGCGACGGCCAGGCGAGGTCGGCTTGACTTCTTTAACGGGCATGGTCTTTCGTTCCTTGAAGGCGGCCGCCAGAGGCGGCCGCCGGGGACAACTTCAAAGCCCCTTTGGACGCAGGCTTTCAGGACTCTTCGAAGATCTTGATTTCGACGCCTTTGACCACAGACACCACCGCCTTCTTCCAGTCGGGCTGATAGCCGCCGCCGCGGCGGCCGCGCCGCTTCCACTTGCCGCTCATGCTCACCGTGCGGACCTTGAGCACCTTGTCCTTTATGTCGAAGACCTCCTCGACAGCCTGGCGGATTTCGATCTTGTTGGCGTTCCGGTCAACCTCGAAGCAGTACTGGTTGAAGGTCTCTCTGAGCCTGATCCCCTTTTCGGTGATCACGGGCCTAATCAAAATGTCGTGCGGTTCTTTCATGAAGTCACCTCAGGAAGCTCAAGAGCGGACGACCACGTTCGCGGCGAAGAGCCTCGCGCGAAGCGAACGCCCTGCGGACCGGCGGCCTCTCGCGCCGTCAACGCAGACGCGCCTCGATTCCCGGCAGGCTCTCGCGCAGAATCACCAGCCGGTCGTGCTTGAGCAGATCGTAGCAGTTCAGGCCCTCGACCCGCAAAACCTTGAAATTAGGCAAGTTTCGGCTGGAAAGCTCCAGCGCACGATCCGGGGCCGGCGCGACCACCACGGCCTTGGTCAGCCCCAAGGTCTTCATCGCTTGGGCGAAGGCCTTGGTCTTGATCTGGTCGAGGCTGAAGGCGTCGAGCACGACCAGCTCGGACTCGCGCAGCTTGGCCGACAGCACCACCCGCAAGGCCTCTCGGCGAATCCTGGAAGGCGGACGCCAGGAGTAGTCGCGGGGCTTGGGTCCGAAGATGACGCCGCCTTTGCGCCACAGCGGCGAGCGCTTTGTGCCGGCCCTGGCTCGTCCGGTCTTCTTTTGGCTGTAGGGCTTGCGATTGGAGAAGGCCACCTCGGCCCGGGTCTTGGTCGAAGCGGTCCCGGCCCGGCGGGAATGAAGCTGGGCCGTCACCACCTCATGCACCAGATGAGGGCGCAACGGCGCGTTCCAAATCTCGTCGGGCAACTCGGCTTGGCCGACCTTCTCGTTATTGAGATTGACGACGTCCACTATGGTCATAAATCAGTCTCCTTTAGGCCCGGGACGGCCGCCTCAGCTCTTCTTGAGCAGCAAAAGGCCGCCGTTGGGGCCTGGGACCGCTCCCTTGACCAAGATGACCCCGTACTCCGGCCGCACGTCGATCACCACGAGATTTTTGATCGTGGTCTTGGCCGCTCCGTAGTGGCCGGCCATCTTCTTGCCCGGAAAGACGCGGCTGGGATCGGCGGCGCAACCGATGGAGCCCGCGCTTCTGGGAGTCAGACAGCCGTGAGTGGCCCGCCCGCCGCCGAAGCCGTGACGCTTCATGACGCCGGCGAAGCCGCGGCCCTTGCTTGTCCCGGTCACCGAGATCTTCTCGCCCGGCGCGAAGATCTCCAAAGTCACCGCCTGGCCCTGAGTCAGCTCGACTCCGCCGGGCTTGAACTCCCGGAGCAGCTTGAAGCCGCGCTCAGGCAGCCCGGCCGCGACAGCTCGGCTCAGCTCGGGCTTGTTGGGGCGTTTTTTGAGGCCGAAGCCCAGCTGCACGGCCTCGTAGCCGTCCTTCGCCTTGGTCTTGACCTGGACGACCCGGTTCGGTCCCGCCTCGATGACGGTCACCGGCACCGAACGTCCCTCGGCCAAGAACAGCCTGGTCATGCCAAGCTTTTTGCCGATCAGTCCGTTGCTCACAGCTTAAGCTCCACATGCACGCCGGCCGACAAGTCGAGCTTCATCAAAGCGTCGACCGTCTGCGCGGTCGGTTCGAGAATATCCAAAAGCCTTTTGTGGGTGCGGACCTCGAAATGCTCGCGTGATTTTTTGTCCACGTGCGGCGACCTCAGCACGCAGGTGCGGCTGATGGTGGTCGGCAACGGCACCGGACCGGCCACCCGGGCCCCCGTGCGCTTGGCCGTGTCGACGATCTCCTGGGTGGAGCGGTCCAAAAGCCTGTGGTCGTAAGCTTTGAGACGGATGCGTATTTTTTGCGTGTTGATCATCGTGTAAGCCCTAGTCCCAGTGAGGCTCGCGGCCGCTGTCGGCCGTCAAAGACGGGGGGGAAGGTTCAGGCCTCCCCCCGACAAGTCATTCCAAAATTTCCGAGATGACGCCGGCGCCGACGGTGCGTCCGCCTTCGCGGATGGCGAAGCGCAGCTCCTTTTCCATGGCGATGGGCATGATGAGCGTCACCGTGAAGGTCACGT
>JAISZC010000228.1 GCA_031269485.1 Deltaproteobacteria bacterium | reverse complement strand
GTCTGTGGAGAGGAAGGCTCTGGCCTTGCGGGCAGTCACAAGGTGAAACCGGCCTCTATGAAGCAGAAAGTCAGCACCAAATCAGATGGTTAGATTTGGATAGGTCTGACAGAACGGCTCGAGTCTCGCTCCGGAAAACAGTCGGAAAGCTTTTTTCGGGGGCTTTCAGCTGACCGTCGGCTCAGGACCGCGGCCAATGCACGGCCACCCGGCGATGATGGCCAGGTAGTCTTTTTTGAAAAGCAAGGCGGCCGTGACCGCGGCCGCGCCGGCGGCCAATTTGGGCCCGGCGAGCCCGTCGGCCTGGACGGAGCCCGGCAGCGCCAAGGCGGCCAGGACCGCGGTCGGCACTTGCTCGAGTCCTCGCTTGACCGCCCTCGGCAGGGCCCGCTCGCGGCGGCTGGCCAAAAAGCAGAGCCTGAAAGCCATGGCGCCGATGGCCACGGCCAGCACAGTCAGCCAGTAGGCGGCGCTCAGGCCGCCAAGCCCGCTCATTGCGGCCCGCTCAGGGGACGGCTGGCTCGGCGCCGGCCGTCGACGGCCAGGCCCGCGGCCACCCCGACGGCCACGGCCGCGATCAGCCCCAAGTTGAAGGGCAGATCCCGCAGCGGCGCGGCCGTCAGGCCCGAGGCGGCCGCGGCCGGCCAGCGGGGGCTGCGGCCCGGGCTGGGGGTTCTGAGGATGGAGATGAGCAGGGCCATGAAGATCAGGGGCACGGCCATCCCCAGGGGCCAGCTCGACGGGATGAGCGAGCCGGTCAGGTGGCCGACGAGGCCCGCGGACTGCCAGCCCAACCAGGTCGGGAGCCCGGCGCCCAGGTAGTACGGAACCTTGCGGCGGGCGAAGCCCGGCCGAGCGTAGCCGACCATGCTCACGGCGTAGCTTTCGTCGGTCGGCAGGCAGGAGCGCAGCCCGGCCGCGCCGAGGCTGGAAGGCGGCCCCAGGGCCTGCCTGACGGAAGCGCCGAAGATCATCAGCCGCAAATTCAGCGCCAGGCAGGCCAGCGCCAGAGCCGGGCCGGCCGCGCCTTGGCCCCAGAGCTCGACGAAGGCCAGCTGGGCGGCGCCGGCGAAGACGAACAAACTCATCCCGACGGTTTCCAAAAGGCTCAGGCCAGCCTCGCTGGCCGCGGCTCCGTTAATCAGGCCGAAGGGGACGATGCCCAGAAGAAGGGGGCGCCGGCCAGCGCGCCGGCCCGGAAAGAGCTCGCCCAATCGTCCAGGGCGGGCGGCGGAGCGGGCGCGGCGGCGGACGAGAGGGGGGACTTGGCAAGTTGGGGTTTGGCAAGTCGGGGCGGCATTGATTCTGGCATAAAGTTCGGCTGCGGGTCAGGCCGGCGGTCTGGCCTCGGGTCGGGGGCGGGCGGAGCCGGCGAAGGCTCGGGCGTTTCGGGACCGGCCGCCGAGGGCGTCAGCCCAGCACCAGGCGATCCGATATCTGGCCCATGGCCGAGCCCTGGAATTGCCGCAAAAGGTCGCGCACCGTCAGCCGGCGTTTGGCTTGCTGGTCGAAGTCGAGGATGATCCGGCCCTGATGGAGCATGATGAGCCGATGGCCGAAGCTGATGGCCTGCTGCATGTTGTGGGTGATCATCAAGGTGGTCAGGCGCTCCTCCTCGACGAGGCCGCACGTCAGATCCATGACCAGCCCGGCCGTCTTGGGGTCGAGGGCCGCGGTGTGCTCGTCGAGCAGCAGCAGCTTGGGCCGCACCAAGGTGGCCATCAGCAGGGTCAGCGATTGCCTTTGGCCGCCCGACAGAAGGCCCACCGGGTCGGTCAGGCGGTCTTCCAAGCCCAAGTCCAGGCGGGCCAAGGCCGCGCGGAAAATGTCGCGTTCGGCGCGGCCCACGCCGCGGCGAAAGCCCCGTCGCCGGCCGCGCCTGAAGGCCAGAGCCATGTTCTCCTCGATGGTCATCGAGGCGCAGGTGCCCGAGAGGGGATCCTGAAAAACTCGGCCGATGAGGCTGGCCCGGCGGTGCTCCGGCCAGACGGTGACGTCTTGGCCTTCGATGAAGGTGCGGCCGCTGTCGGGCGGGGAGGTGCCGGAGATGCAGCCCATGAGGGTGGATTTGCCGGCCCCGTTGGAGCCGATGATGCACACGTACTCCCCCGGGGCGACCTTGAGGTCGAGGCCGTCGACGGCCAGCACTTCGTTGACGGTGCCGAGGTTGAAGCGCTTGACCAGCTGCCGGGCTTCCAGCATGGGCGCCTCGTCCGCGGCGGCGTCTTCGCTGACGACGTCTTCGCCGTTGGCGGGCTTGCGGCCGGCGGGCGGAGCGCAAGCGACGGCTGGCCGGCCGGCGGGCTCGGCGCCGGCCGGCCGGCCCAAATCGACGTCCTCGCCTTCGGGGAGCTTGACCGGCGCTTCAAGCATGGGCGACGCCGCGGCGCTTTTGGGCCAAAGCTTTGATTTTGGGCATGACCAGAGCCAGGACCACCAGGGAAGCGGTCACGAAGTTCAAATCCGAGGGCTGGAAATATTCCAGCGACAGCGCCAGGGCGATGGCCAGGCGGTAAATGACCGAGCCCATGACCACGCTGACGACCCGGCCGACTATCCGCCGGCTGCCGAAGATGGTCTCGCCGACCACGATGGAGGCCAGGCCCGCCACAATGGTGCCCACGCCCATGGTGACGTCGGCCGCGCCTTGATTCTGGGCCACCAGCGCGCCGCTAAGGGCCACCAGCGCGTTGGACAAGCCCACGCCGATGATGATCGTGAACTGGGTGTCCACGCCCAGGCTGGTGATCATCTTGGGGTTGTCGCCGGTGGCCAGCAGGGCCTGGCCGAATTCGGTGCGCAGCAGCCAGATGATGGCGGTCGTCACCGCGGCCGCCATGACGAGGAACAAAAGGCTCGAGCTGAGCCACACGTTGAGGCCCAACGCGGCGGCCAAGGCCCTGAAAGGCTCGAAGACGCTGGGCTGGTTGATCAGGGCAATGTTGGGCCGTCCGCCCATGATCCTGATGTTGATCGAATACAGGGCGGTCATGGTCAGAATGGAGGACAGCAAATGCAAAATCTTGAGCTTGGCCGTCAGCGCCCCGGTGACGGCCCCGGCCAGAAAGCCGGCCGCCATGGCCGGCAGCAGCGACAGCCAGGGGTCGACGCCGGAGGTGATGCAGATCGACGAGACGGCGGCCCCCAGCGGGAGGCTGCCGTCCACCGTCAAGTCGGGAAAGTCCAAAACTCTGAAAGTTATGAAGACTCCCAAGGCCATCAGGCCGTAGACCAGGCCCTGCTCCAGGGCCCCGGTGAAGGCGTAGAAAGTCACTTTATGATTTCTTTGGCGCGATCAAGGACGGCCTGAGGCACGGTCAGGCCTATTTGGGCGGCGTAGCCGGCGTTGACGATGAGGTTGGGATTGAGCTGACCTTCGACGGGCACGTCGGCCGGCTTGGCTTGGCCTTGCAGAATGTTGGCGGCCATCACGCCGGTCTGGCGGCCCAGTTCGTAGTAATTAATCGAAAGCACGGCCACGCCGGCTTTTCTTATGGAGTTGTCCTCGGCCGGGTAGATGGGCAGCTTGTGGTCGAGGCTGACCTTGATGACCGATTCGAAGGAGGAGATGACCGTGTTGTCGGTGGGCAAATAAATGGCGTCGACCTTGCCCACCAGGCTTTGGGCCGCCTGGTAGACGCCGCTGGTGTTGGGGGTCACGCCCTCGTAGAGCTTGAAGCCCAGTTTGGCCGCGGCCTTCTTGACCAGCTTGACTTGGACTTGGCTGTTGATTTCTCCGGAGTTGTACAGCACGCCCAAGGTCTTGGCCTGAGGCTGGAGCTCGCGGATCAGGGCCACCTGCTCGGCCACCGGGTTCATGTCGGTGGTGCCGGTCACGTTGGCGCCCGGGCTGTCGAGGGAGGTCACCAGGCCCGAGACCACCGGGTCGGTCACGGCGGTGAACAAGACGGGCGTGGTCTTGATCTTCTCGACGGTGGCCTGGGCGCTGGGCGTGGCCACGCACAGGACCAGATCCGGCTGTTCGCCGACGATTTGGTTGACGATCTGCAAGACCGTGGGCATGTTGCCCTGAGCGTTGTGCTCCTTGTAAACGACCTCCAAGCCACGTTCTTTCAGGGCGTCTTTGAAGCCCTGGACCGCGTTGTCAAGCGAAGGGTGTTCCACGAACTGGTTGATCGAGACGGTGAAGCCCAAGGCCGGCCACGCGCCCAGCGTCAAGCCGCAAGCGAGCAAGAGGACGGACAATTTTTTCATGGTTTTTCCGCCGCCGCTTTCAAGGCGGCAATGGCGGCCTCCCTAAGTAAAGATATTGGGCATTGGCGCCCCCGGCTCCGGGCGAGCCGGCGGCGACTCGTGTCAAGGCGAAGCGGCAGGCTTGCCTCGAAAGGTTCGGGACCTTGCGTGAGGTTGGCCTGCCGACGGGCGACGTCGTCGTCGGCGGTTTCTGGCGTCGGCCGAAGACCGCTGAGACGGCGGACGGTGGCTGAAGTCGTGCCAATATTACCGCCGAAAGCCCGTCAAGTCAAGATGGGCCTCAGCCCGCGAAGCGGGGCGCGGGTCGGCCCGCGGGCTCGGTCGGCGTTGAAATTTAAAAATTAGTTCGTTTTATATAATAATTTGCCTTAATATCTTACATAAGTTATCAGATATTTGCTATAAAAGTTGATGAAATACACTTAAACTCTATTATTTTTTATTTGTTAAAATATAAATATAAAATATATAAATTTTTAATAAATATAAATGCGACTTAAATAAGCAAACTTAATAATTTGTGACTAAAATTTCTGAAATTTGTCCTCTAGCGTCGCTATTTCTATTAATTAATCTATTTGCTTTTATTCGTATTAAATTATATTTATTATAGAGTAAATCAAAAAAATCATCGTTAATATCATTATTTTTTGGATCAGAATTGCTTAACATGGCAACAGCTCCTTTTTGTGTAATTTTATCAAAATATTTTGATAAATTAATCTGTGATTTATCATTAAAATTGCTTTCATCGTAAGAAGTAAAATATGATGTCGAATTTAGTGGTCTATATGGTGGATCAAGGTATACAAAAGTCGAAGAATCTATAAATGACAAAGACTTCTCATAGGAGGCATGTTTAATTACTACATTTTGTAATTTTTGCGAAATTCGATAAAGATTTGTATCATCACAAATTAGAGGGCGTTTATAGGTACCAGCTGGAACATTAAATAATCCTTGTTTATTGACTCTATATAAGCCATTATAGCACGTTTTATTTAAAAAAATAAATAATACGGCAGATATTATAGCATTTGATTTAATATTCTTTGATTTAATATTCTTTGATTTAATATTATTAAATTTCTCTCTTTGTTGATAAAAAAACTTTGATCTACTTTTTATGTCTAAAGAATGGTATTGGTCCTGAATTAGTTTTAGCTGTGAAATTAATACTTTATAGTCAGACTTAATAATTTTATAGGCATTAATTAATTCTTTATTTACATCGCTTATATAAATTTCATCAAAAAAATAATTTGATAAGATATCGAATAGTACGGCACCTCCGCCAATAAAGGGTTCAGCATATTTTTTATAGATAGTGCCCATGCCTGTAGGATAAAAATTATGTATAATATTGATTAACTGTCCTTTTCCCCCGACCCATTTTACAAATGGTTTAACAATCATAAGTTTACTAAAAAATAATGTGTATATTAAGGTTGTTTGAATTAAAAATATAAAAAAACAAATGGTTAAAGTTTGATGCTCGTTAGCCAGTTAAATAAGGCTCGCGAGCTCGCAGGGACAGTTAAAACCTGGCTAAGAGAACAATCACTAAATAGAGACATTTTTTTAGCTGTTCTAAAAAAATACCTTGACTGGCGGATAACAGCTGGCGTTACCTACTGGCGCACGTAAGAAAACAAATAAAGGCCCAAGAGGAAGAAAAAACCGTTGGGCAGCCAGGCGGCCACCATGGGCGGAATGAGTCCGGCGTAGCCCAGGGTTCTGGAGACCTCCTGGGCCACCAAATAGGCGAAGCTCAAAGTCAGGCCCAGCACGAGGCCCACGGCCACGCTGCCGCCCTTCTCGCGCCAGAAGCCCAGCGGGAGGCCGACGACAATCATGACGAGGGCGATCAGCGAGCTGGAAAACTTGAAATGCAAATCGACGATCTGCTTGACCGGATTGAAGCCCTCGGCGGTGAGGTTGACGACCGCCTCGGCCAAGGCGGCGACGTTCATCTCGTCGGCGGGCGCCTGGGACCGGCGCCCCAGGCCTTCGGGCGGCAGCGGGTGCCCAGGCAGAAAAAGCTCCTCGCTGCGTTTGAGCTCGTAGGCTCGGAGGCGGCCGGTCCCCCCCGAGTAGGTTTTTTCCTCGACGCCGAAAAGCCGCAGGCCTTCCGGCGAGAACAGCCCTCGGCGGGCCTCGATGCGGCTGGCCAAATCGAGGTTTTCGTCCAGGTGGACGATGGACAGGTTTTCGGCCGCGCGGCGGCTTTCGTCGTAGGCGCCCAAACGCTCAAAGAGCCTGACGTCCTTGAGCCAGATGTCCTCGACGATTTCCGCGGCGGCGTCGGCGCGGCGGTTGCGCACTTGGCCGTCCCAGATGCCGTTGGCCAAGGCGGCGGTGTAGGGCGTCAGGACGTTGCCCAGGACGAACACGATCAGGCTCAGCGCCAGGCCGGCCGCCAAAAGCGGCCGGGAGAGGCGGTAGAGGCTGACTCCGCTGCCTTTGAAGGCCACGATTTCGGAGTTGCGGGACAAAAGCACCAACGTGACGAGCACCGAGACCAGGGCGGCCACCGGGGTCAGCAGGACGGCCACGTTGGGGATTTGCGCCGCAAAGTACAAGGCCACGGTGGACAAGGGGAGGCCGTGGCCCAGAAAATCGGCAATTTTCTCGACGAAGTCCACCACCAGGTAGAGCGCCAGAAAGCCCGCCAGGCACAAAGCCAAGTGCTTGGCGAACAACAGGAAAATGTAGCGGGTGATGACGCTCACGAAAGCCTTCTTTTCAAAGAAACAGGCGGCCGAATCAAAAGGTCAAGCTCCTGGTCGACCGGCCCGACATTTTGATCAGTTTGATCAGGCGGATCAACCGTGAATCTTGTTTTTTCGCCGTCAAGTCGGCGGGGCGGCCGGGTCGCCCGATTTTTAAAGACGGGCTACGGGCGCAGGGGCGTCGAGACGCGGCCTCTCGACAGACGGCCCAGCAGCCGGCGCAGGGCGTCCTGGGGGTCGATGGCCGCGCTGCGGTTGAGGCCCTTGAGCAGCCAGGCGGCCGCGGCCAGGGCCATGAGGTTGGAGAGCCAGACCGCCGGGGCCGGCGGCAGGGAGCGGGTCTCGCCCAGGGCCCAGCCCAGGGAGAAGACGGCGTAATAGGCCACGAAGATGATCAGTCCCAGCACCAGCCCGAAGTTGCGGCCTTTGGTGCGGAAGCTGGCCCCCAGAGGCATGCCGATGACGGCCATCAGCAGGGCCGCGCAGGGAAACGACAGGCGGCGGTGCCATTCGAGCTGAAAAATGGCGTGGTAGCCGTCGTTCGCGGCTCGGCTGCGGTCGGCCGCCTCCATGAGTCGCCCGGTGGGCAGCTCCTGACGGGCCGAGGGCACCAGCGGCTTCTGGCCGGAGCCGAATTCCGGACCGGGGGAGACCTTGAGCTCGTAGGTGTCGAAGAAGATGCTGTCGACGGAGGCTTTGTCCTGATAAAAGCGGTCAATGACGCCGTCGGTGAGCCGAAAGAGCAGCAGGTCCTCGGCGAGGTCGAGGTCGAGCATGCCGTGGCGGGCCACGATGAAGGTGTTTTCGCCCGGCGAGCGGCGGTCGTTGATGACGACGTTGCTCATGGTCTCGGAATCGCCCGGGAGCTGGCCGACGTAGATGGTCAGGCCCGGAAAGTCCCGCACGAAGACCTGCTCCTTGATGGCCAAATCGGCCCTGGCTTTGGCCAGCGTCAAAATTTCGGCCCGGAACAGGAAGTTGGCCCGCGGGGCCAGCCAGACGTTGAACACGCCGGCGAGCAAAGTCGCGCCCAGGCCGAAGATCAAAGTCGGAGTCAGCAGCTGATGCAGCGAGACTCCGGAGGCCTTCAGCACCGTCAGCTCGGAGTCGGCCGACATGCGCAGAAACGTGGTCAGGGTGGCCAGCAGGGCGGCCATGGGGATGGACATCGACAGCATTTTGGGCAACATCAACGCAAAGACCCGAAAGATCAGGCGGCCGCTGACGCCCTTGTTGACGACCAGGTCGGTCAGCGACATGACCCGGGCCATCAGCAAAATAAAGGTGAAGACCATGAGGTTGACCAGGAAGGCCGGCACGGTCTCGCGCAAGACGCTGGAGTTGATGATGCTTGGGCGCATCCTGGCCTCGAAGGTGCTGTCGCCGGACGGCGAGGTCGTCTGCGTTCAGGAGCCGGAGTTGCGGCTCCTCTGGTACCTGGTCACCATGCGGTTGTGTTCGGCCAGGGTTTCGGAAAAATGGTGCGTGCCGTCGTTTTTGGAGACGAAGTACAAATAGCGGCCCGGCGCCGGGTAGAGGACGGCCTTGATGGCCTCTTCGCCTGGGTTGCAGATGGGGCCCGGCGGGAGGCCGGATATGACGTACGTGTTGTAAGGGTGCTTGGTCTCCAAATGCGCCCGGGTCAGGTTGCCGTCAAAGTCGGACAGGCCGTAGATAACCGTGGGATCGGTTTGCAGTCGCATATTTTTGGCGAGACGGTTGAAGAAGACCGTGGCGATCAGGGGTCTTTCGTCTGGCGCGCCCGTCTCCTTTTCGACGATGGAGGCCAGCGTCAGCGCTTCATTGATTTACAAGCCCTTGGAGG
>JAISZC010000204.1 GCA_031269485.1 Deltaproteobacteria bacterium | reverse complement strand
ACCGACGTCATGATTTTTTTTGAAGAAGCCAGCAATTGGATTTTGGTCAAGAAGGCCGATGGGCGTTACATGGTGGAAAAGACTTGAAGCCGCCCGGCGACTTCGGTTCTTGGAGGGAAGCGACGCCCCTGCTTGTCTCGAGGGCGCATCTGACGGTCAGTGAGTCGCCTGACGACGAGCAAGAGGCGTCGGCTCTGACGTGCTGGCAGATCGTCTGACGATAGCCTGGCGCCCGGCCGCAAAACAGCATAGTGGACGATATATGTGGGCACGTGGTTATTTTTGTTTCAGTAGCGACAATATTACAGACGAAATTAATTAATATGTATATAAAAAATTTAAAACACAAAAATTAGACATAATAATTAAAAATTAATAAATTAAAGTATAAACTCTCAATAGAAGGTCAACTAACGAACAATACATTTCTCAGATGAAAAATAATTTTAAATTAGGCATTAATTATCTTCGCGGAAAACTTGATGATATAATAAATCCTATTTTCTCGGCTACAGCGTCAAATTTGAGAAAATTCGCAATAAAATATAAATAAAAACTATTTAAGAAGTTATTTAGACTAAATTATAGCAAATTAACACGAAAACGTAAAAATAAACAAATAACAAGTCATTTAGTTAGAATAAAACTAGTAGTTCCTAAACATTTAGTTGTATATCTCGAACATTGTAAAAAATTTGAGCGTTTAAGAACTTAAATATAAGAACTTAATTTATGATGGAGCCATCCTATCGCCTTAGTAAAATAATTGGCTTTTAATAAAATTAAATTTGAATATGCTGTGGTGGTAGGATAAATTTATCATAAAACTGTCATTTAATTAAATATGTATAAATTTCAAAAAAATTCGAAAAATAGCTACTTTTTTTTCAAGCCCTCGAAAAACCATTTTGTATTGGTGACTAATTAACTAAAGTTTAGTGTTAGCATATTTGTATTATATCATTTGTTAGCGATAATTGATATATAGATATAATTTTTTTGTAAAAATTGAGAAGATGGAGAAGTAGCCTGCAAATAAGCCTCAAATTCACAATTACTAAAAAAATATGATTAAAATTAAATTTAAAAGTCTTGTTTATTACAAATCTATCTCTGAGACAGAATGAGAAAAAATATATTTTTTTAATGACGTTAGAGTAGAGCTATATCGATCGCTAAAGTAGAGTTTTAGCTACTCATGAGTAAGCCCACAAATTTCAGCAAAAATTTTAAATATAGTTTTGTTGTTAAAAATGTGTTAGGCGGGCTAATGCAAAGAAAGGTCATTCGGCCGTTTCAGCGTCCGGCGGCGTCGTCGCGACGTCAGTTTCGTCAGCGGGCTCCGCTTCCTCCACGAGTTGCGGGCTGGCGGCGGGAACGTCGACATAGCCGACGAATTTGCCGGGCAACTGTTGCTTGAGCGCCTGGATGGGCTCGGTTTGCTCGATAATGTCGCGCCTGCCCGCCAGATCCTTGGCTGAGCTGAGATCTCCGAACAGAGATTGGGTGAGGGTTGACTTTTTGGCGCCCTTGCGGGGGCGGCCTCTGGTCGGGGTCGGCGCCGTCGGGGCTGCCGCCGCCAAAAGAGGCCCTTGAGCCGAGGCGGCTGGAGCTGGCGCGCCGGCCGCCAGAAGAGGCTTTTGAGGCGTGGCGGCTGGGGTCGATGGCGCGGCCGGCGGCGTCGGCGTGGTCGCCAAAAAGGGCTGCTGAGCGGGAACGGCGGGAGGAGCTGGAATTGTCGGAGCGGCCTGGGTCGCCGGAGCTGTCGGAGTCGCCGCGAGCGGCGGCTGGACGGCCGTCGGAGTCGCCGGAACTGCCGGAATCGCCGGAGTCGCCTGCGCCGTCGCCGCAAGCGGCGGTTGGAAGGTCGCCGGGGCCGCCGGAGCTGGCGTGGTCGCCGTGGTCGTCTGCGTCGTCGCCGCAAGCGGCGGCTGGAAGGCCGCTGGGGCCGCCGGAGCTGGCGTGGTCGCCGGGGTAGCCTGCGTCGTCGCCGCAAGCGGCGGTTGGAAGGCCGCCGAGGCGGCCGGGAGCGTTTGCTGGGCGCGCTCGAAGAGGGACGCGGCCAGGGGTGAGCGGACGGTTTTGAAGGAGGGCAGGCTGCCCAGCGGCGGCGGAGCCCCGGAGTCCAAAAAGGCGGTCAGCCGGCCGACGAGCGGTCCAAGGTCGGCCAAGGGCGCCAGGTGGCAAAGCCGGATGAGGTGCGATTCCAGCAGCCAGCGGGGCTGGGGATGGCGGGACAGCTCGGCGACGATTCGCAGCCAGGCCTCAAAATGCCGGTGGAGCGACGCCAGGGACTGCTCGGAGGTGATCTCGCGGTACAGGGCCTCTTCGGCGTCGGTCAGATCCAAAAAGCTCGCCGTCTCCGGGCTGGCCTTGTACATGGTCAGATCTCGGACGAGCTCCAGCGCCTTGACGGCCAGCTCCCGGTAGTCAAAGCCCAGATTGTAGGCCTCGTCGATGGCCGTCAGGGCTTCGACGGGCCGGTTTTCCAGGGCGGCCAAGGCCGTGCGGCTCACCAGGTCCTGGTTGATGAGGCCCAAGGCCGCGTTGACGGCGGAGAGGGTCAGCTCGCCGCCGGAGGCGATGACCTGATCCATCAGGCCCAAGGCGTCGCGAAGTCCGCCCAGCGCCTGGCGGGCGATGACGGTCAGGGCCTCCTTTTCGGCCGTGACGTTTTCGGCGGCGGCCACGGCCGTCAGGCGGGCGACTATGTCCTCGACCCGGATGCGCCGGAAGTCGTAGCGCTGGCAGCGCGACAGGATGGTGGCCGGCAGCTTGTGGGCCTCGGTGGTGGCGAAGATGAACACCACGTGGGCCGGCGGCTCTTCGAGGGTTTTGAGCAGCGCGTTGAAGGCGTCCCCGGTCAGGGCGTGGACTTCGTCGATGATGTAGACCTTGTAGGGGTTTTTGGCCGGGAGGTATTTGACCTTTTCCCGCAGCTTGCGGATTTCGTCGATGCCGCGGTTGGAGGCCCCGTCGACCTCCAGCAGATCCACCGACTGGCCGGTCTGAATTTCCAGGCATTGGGGGCAGGCGCCGCAGGGCTTGGGGCCTTCGCCGGAGCAGGACAAGGCCATGGCGAGGAGTCTGGCCGCCGTGGTCTTGCCCACGCCTCGGGGTCCGGTGAAGAGGTAGGCGTGAGCCACCCGGCCGGTTTCCAGGGCCCGGGTCAGGGTGCGGCTGACCTGAGTTTGGCCGATGAGGTCGTCGAAGGTTTGAGGCCGATATTTTCTGGCCAAAACCAGATAGGACATCCTCAACCTCCATTCACGACAAGGCGGCGCGGCATTTGAGGCAGACCCCCGTCTGGTCGGCCGGGACTTCCGGGCTTCGGATCCAGCAGCGCGGGCATTTGGGGTGAGGGCTGGGGACGACGACGGCCCGCGGCTCGGACCCGTCCGGCCCCGGCTCGACCTTGGCGTCGCTGACGATGAGCAGCTCCGCGAGGTCGGCCTGGTGGCGGACCAGCAGAGCGTGGTCCTCGCCGGAGGCCGTCAGGGTCACCTCGGCGTCCAGCGGGCCGCCGATGAGCCGCTCTTGGCGGGCCTGCTCGAGAGCCTTGTTGGCGACGGACCGCAAGGCCAGCAGGCGCTCCATTTCGGCGGCGGACTCGGGCTGGAGGAATTCCGGGCGTTCGGCCGGAAAGTCCTGCAGGAAGACGCTGGAGTTCTCGCCGGGCGCCAGGCGGCTCCAGATTTCCTCGCAGGTGAAGGAGAGCACCGGGGCCGTCAGGCGGGTCAGGGTCGACAGGGTCGTCCGCATGACCGTCTGGGCGGCCCGCCGCTTGGGGTGGGAGCTTTTGAAGGTGTAGAGGCGATCCTTGACGACGTCATGGTACAAAGAGGACAAGAAGACCACGAAGCGGTTGATGAGCTGGTAGACGTCGTGGAACTCGTAGCGGTCGTAGGCCTGCGTGACCTTGTCGCGGAGAGTTTCCAGCTGGTGCAGCACGTGGCGGTCCAGCGGGCCCAGCTGCTCCCAAGGCACGGCGTCGACGGACGGGTCGAAGTCGTGGATGTTGCCCAAAATGAAGCGGGCGGTGTTGCGGAAGCTGAAATAGGCTTTTTTGAGCATCTCCAAGATGGTCGAGGAGATGCGCACGTCGTCCTGATAATTTTCGGCCGCGACCCACAACCGCAGCACGTCGGCGCCGTGCTGGCGGATCACCTCGGCCGGCTCGACGACGTTGCCCACGGACTTGCTCATCTTGTGGCCGGCGCCGTCGACGACGTAGCCGTGCGTCAGCACTTCCCGGTAAGGGGGACGGCCGCGGTTGGCCATCGAGATCAGCAGCGAGGAATGGAACCAGCCACGGTGCTGGTCCGAGCCTTCCAGGTACAGGTCGGCGACGTCGGGGAGATCTTCGCGGGCCTCGCAGACGGCGGCGAAGGAGCAGCCCGAGTCGAACCAGACGTCGAGGATGTCGGTTTCCTTGTCAAAGGCTCGGCCGCCGCAGCCGGCGCATTTTTCGTCGGCCGGCAGCAGCTCCTCGGTCGGCCGGTCGTACCAGGCGTCGGCGCCTTCGGCCTTGAACAAATCGTAGAGGCGCTCCATGACGGCTTCGGAATAATGCCAGCGGCCGCAGTCGCGGCAGAAGAACACGGTGATGGGGACGCCCCAGGAGCGCTGGCGGCTGACGCACCAGTCGGGCCGGTTTTCGATCATGCCGTGGATGCGATCGCGGCCCCAGCGGGGCACCCAGGAGACCTCGTCGATGGCCTTGAGGGTTTTGGCCCGGAGATTTCCGACTTCCATCAAGATGAACCACTGGGGCGTGGAGCGGAAGACCACCGGCTTCTTGCAGCGCCAGCAGTGGGGATACTGGTGGTCGATCCGTTCGGCGGCCCACAGGGCGCCGCGGGCCTTGAGCTGCTCGACGACCGCGCCGTTGGCCTCCAGGACCCGGCGGCCCGCCAGCTCGGGCACCTCCGCCGTGTAGCGGGCTTCGTCGTCGAGCGGAGAAAAAATTTCCAGGTCGTGGGCCAGGCCGGTCTCGTAATCCTCGCGGCCGTGGCCCGGGGCGGTGTGGACCAGACCCGTGCCCTGCTCGGCGGTCACGTAGGCGGCCGGCACGACCTTCGATTCGCGGTCGTAGAGAGGATGGCGGCACAGAAAGCCTGAAAGCGCCCCCGTCGGGACGGGCCCCAAATCCTCGGGGGTTTCGTCGCCGAGCTTGGGCCACAGGCTCGGGGCCAGAGCCGCGGCCAGGACCAGCGTCCGGCCGCGCAGACGCCAGGCACGGTACTCGAATTCGGGGTTGTAGGCCACGCCCCGGTTGGCGGGGATGGTCCAGGGGGTGGTGGTCCAAATGAGCAGCTCGACCCGCTCGCCGGCCAGGGCCGGCGAGAGGGCCGCCGGATCGGTCAGGGCCGGCAAGCCCACGTAGATGGCCTCGGACTTGACGTCGGCGTACTCCACCTCGGCCTCGGCCAGGGCGGTGCGGCAGGAGCCGCACCACAGAACGGGCTTGAGGCTGCGCTGCAGTCGGCCGTCGAGGGCCGCGCGGCCCAGCTCGCGGGCGATGCGGGCCTCGTATTCGTAGTTCATCGTCAGATAGGGCTCGTCCCAGTCGCCCAGCACGCCCAGACGCTGGAACTCCTCGGACTGAATCTTGATGAACTTTTCGGCGTAGGCGCGGCAGCGCGCGCGGATCTCCGAGCGGGAGAGGTCCTTCTTCTTGGCGCCCAAGTCCTTGTCGACCTGATGCTCGATGGGCAGGCCGTGGCAGTCCCAGCCGGGCACGTAGGGCGAATGGAAGCCCGACATGGTCTTGGCCTTGATGATGATGTCCTTGAGAATTTTGTTGAGGGCCGTGCCGGTGTGGATGTGACCGTTGGCGTAGGGCGGGCCGTCATGGAGCGTCCAAGTCGGACGGCTGCGGCCTCGCTCGAGGATCCGGCGATAGAGGTTCATCTCCTGCCAGCGGGCCAAGATCTTGGGCTCGAGCGTGGTCAGGCCGGCCTTCATCGGAAAGTCGGTTTTAGGCAAATTTAATGAATTTTTATGGTCCATGGCGCTGAAACATAGCTCCTTATGGCTCAGTAGATTGATATGGCTAAAAAATTATTAAAAAATAGTCGAACAATTAGTTGACATTAAAAAATTCATTTTTACTTGACATATAAAAAAATGTCTAGTAAAATGAATAAAAACTTATTATTTATAGTTTTTAATTTTTTGTTCAGTCCAATCAAGGTCGAACGGCCTTTTTTGTTCGGGCGGCTTTGAAGGCTTCGAAAGCCATGGGCAGCACCGAGACGACGATGATGGCCAAGATGACCAGCGTGAAATTGCGGCGGACCACCTCCAGACCGCCGAAAAGGCGGCCAGCCGTGACGAAGATCAGGCTCCAGGCCACGCCGCCGACGAGATTGTAGGCCATGAAGCGCGGATAGCGCATTTGCCCGACTCCGGCCACGAAAGGCGCGAAAGTTCTGACGATGGGCACGAAACGGGCCAAGATGATGGTCGACACGCCGTAGCGGTCGTAAAAATTGCGGGTGCGGTCCAAATGCTTCTTTTTTAGGAAACGGCCGTCCCGGGCGAAGACCTTGGGGCCGATCAGGCGGCCGATCCAATAATTGAAGGCGTCGCCGATGAAGGCCGCCGTCGCGGTCGTCGCGAAGATGAGGACCGGGTTCAGAGGCGAGCCTTCTCGGCCGGAGATGGCCCCGGCCGCGAAGAGCAACGAGTCGCCCGGCAGGAAGGGGCAGATGACCACCCCAGTTTCCCAAAAAACGATAAGAAACAGGATGCCGTATGTCAGACGTCCGTATTGGGCGGTTAATCGGTCAAGATGGACGTCGATGTGCATGATAAAGTCGAAAAGTCCAAAAAAAAAGTCGAAAAAGCCGTTGACGGCTTCTTGCAGGAACGCTAAAATTTCCATGATTGCCTTGACGGGTCAGATTTTTACGCTGGGTTGAACCGTCAGCACCAGCTCGGCCGCAATGGCCCCCTGACGAATGAGGCGCGGCTCTGGCCCGCCGAAGTCCACGATGGTGGAGGCCAGGCCGCCGGCCGTCGGTCCCCCGTCTATGATCAAATCCAAAAAGCCGTCGTACCGCTCGGCCGCCTCGGCGGCCGTGACGGGCGGCGGCGCCCCGTGCGGGTTGGCGCTGGTGCCGGTCACGGCCCGGTCGACCATGCGGATGAGCCGCCTGACGGCGGCCAGACCCTCGACACGCAGGCCGACGGTGCGGTTTTTGCCCAGCAGCAGCGGATGGAGGCCCGACATGCCGGGCAGCAAAAGAGTCAACAGGCCGGGCCAGTGTTTCTCGATCAGCGGGAGGGCTTCGTCAGGCACGGCGCTGGCGTAGCAACGCGCCCGATCGATTTGATCGAGCAGCAGCAAAAAGGCCTGCTCCCGGCCGCGGCCGCTTTTCAGCTCCGCGAGACGCTCAAGGGCCTCCGGCTTGTCGGCCAGGGCCATCAGGGCGTAGAACGATTGGGTCGGACCGGCCACCAGGCCGCCGTCCAAAAGGACTTCGGCCGCCGGGGCCAGTTCTTTGTAACTGGCCGAATGAGGATCGATGACGAGAATGGGCGTCAAGCTTTGCTCCAGGGCCGCAGACGGCCCGCACCAGCTGCGTTTGGCCGGCCTCCCCGCGGGCCAGTCCCTGAAAAATGGCGCTTCCGCCATCATATCATAAGCGGCTTAGGCCATTCAAGAGCCGATCAAAGGCAACCGCCGGCTCAAAGCCGGCTTAAGGCCGGCCAAAAGCGGGCCGAAAGGACGTGCACGGCGCGTCGGACTTGCCAAGGGGCCGAAAGTCATCTATATTATTTGATGACGAGCAGTCGTTAGCCAGGTCGGCCTGAAGGCCGACCGGCCGACTGTCGTCGGTCGCCGCCCGCCAAATTTCATCTTCCGGCCGGATCGAGCCGCCGGCCGTCCAGCCAAGGAGGCAACCGAGATGTCCGAACAGCAAAGCGCGCCTGATTGCATGCAGGAAGAGACCAAGCTCATCGCCGGGCCTTGTCCCAAGTGCGGCGCCGAGCTCGAATTTTTCAGCGTCCCCGAGCTCCGCAACGCCAGCCATTGTTACGCTTGCAAGGAGTCTTTCGACCCCCAGGCCTTCGCCGACAAGCTAGGCT
>JAISZC010000026.1 GCA_031269485.1 Deltaproteobacteria bacterium | reverse complement strand
TTGCGGGGGATTAGTTGAGCTTAGAGAGAGAGAGAGAGAGAGAGAGAGAGAGAGAGAGAGAATTCTGCCGCCTAGGCCGACGGAGCGAGCGTCGACGGCCTGGCGCTCAGGGCGCAAGCGGAGCATGAATTTGGCCGAGTCGGCGTTGCACAACACAGGCTCTCCGCGAGAAAGGAAGCGGCTCGGAGCTAGTCCGGGCCGAATGCGGGCTGTTTGTGGGGGGCACAGCCTTGACCGGTAAGGTCAGGCCGTTGTCTTAATTTGGCGTCACTTTATCACCTGCTCGAGCGGGTTGTCAAGAAATAAAAAAACCCAGCGCCGGCCGCGCCCTCAGGGATTTTCGACCAAAAAAAGGGGACGCGCCAATGCCATCTGGGCGGCGAAAAAAGTCGTGCCGACCGGCGGGCGGGCTCGCTCTCGCCCGCCACGCCGTCGGCGTCCGTCGGCCCAGCCTCTTCCTCCCCCGTCCGTCAGCCACGCTTTTCGGTCCTCCGCGCCTGGGCTCTTGAGCTCCGTCCAAAGCTCCCGAACGGGCCCCGACCAAGTCTCTTGAGCTCCTCAGCCCCGCTGCCCCGGCCCGCAGGCCAAAGAAACTGGAGACGACAAGCGGCGGCGGCAAACGGCGGGCAAGCCGCTGACTGAACTCAGAGGCGCCCTCGGCTTAGGTTCTGCGGTTCTCGCCGCCGGGGCGCCAGGCGGCTCTCGGCTTGCCGAAAGCCGAGACGCTGGCTGGCCGTTGGCGAGTCGACTGGTCTGGCCGTCAGGCCGAGCCTCCCAGGCCAGCCTCCCAGGGACGGAAAATTAACGGAAAATTAAATGACGGGCAATTGAAAGATTTGGAAATGGGGACGGGAAACGAAGCGAAAGGCCGCTGTCGCGCCGACGACGCCGGGCTGGCGAGATCAGCCGGGCCGACGCGAGGTGACGCCGCGCCCGGCGGGCCCAATCGGCCGCCGGCGTTTTTTTGAGGCAAAAAAAAAGCTGGCCCCGAGTCGACCGCGCCGGGTGCCTGAAGGCCAGGCCTTGGGGCTTGATCCGAAAAAGGTGAAAAGCCTAGAAATCCGGCGTCGGGCCCGGAGGCCGGCCCACAGGCCGGCTGAAATCCAAGACGTTGTAACGGCCCAGGTAAGCCGATTCGTAGACGGCGACGCTTTCAAGCACCTTTTTGACGTAGTTGGAGCTTTCCGCGAAGGGCAAGGTGTCGATGAACAAATCCAAGGGCCGGTCCGGCAGAGCCTCCATGTAGGTCGCGATGTTGAAGGGGCCTCCGTTGTAGGCGGCCAGGGCCAGCGCCGGGTTTCCGAAGCCTTGGAGCAAGGAGCTCAGGTAGCTGGTTCCGTAGCGCATGTTGAGGTCGGGCTCAAAAAGAGCCTCTTCCCGCGGCTTGGCCTCGCCGGCCAAGCTGGCCAGGCGCTCGGCCGTGGCCGGCAGCAGCTGCATCAGGCCCCGGGCGTTGGAGGTCGAGACGGCCTCGGCCTCAAAGGCGCTTTCGGCCCGGACGACCGAGAGAGTCAGCTGAGGGCTCAAGCCGTGGCTGCGCCAGGCCCGCAAAACCTGAGGAGACAAGGCCAGCGGGTGGTTCCAGCGGTCGCCGCCGTCCCGCGGCGTCGCCAGGCGGCCCAGAAGCCGGACGGCCAAGCCGGGCCGGCCGCCTCGGGCGGCCAGCAGCACGCAGGCCGCGGCGAAGGGATCGGCGCCGGGGGTCCGGGCGGGGAGCAGCGTCTCGCCGTAGGCCGCCAATTCGGCCAAGGCGGCGGGCTCGTCGCCAGCGGCCAGCCAGTGCTCGACGGCCGCCCGGGCCCGGTCCAGATCGCCGCGGCCGGCCGAAGTCTTGGCCTCGGGCGGGCCTGAGGGCCACGGCCAGGGCAGGCGTTCGGTCAGCCACAGGTGCCGGCCCAGGCCGCCGTCGCCCGGGTCATCCAGAAGCCGGGCCAGCGGCTCGGCCGTCGGGCTGCGGCCGACGAAGCCCTCCAAGGCGGCCAACCGGCCCTCGGCCAGAAGGCGGTAGTAGCTCAGCCGGCCGACGGCGGCTTGGCGAAAATGACGGCGGGCCTCGTCTGGGCGGCCCTCCAATTCGGCGGCGCGGCCCAGATAATACTGGGCGGCCGCGAGCCGCCCGCCCGACCGCTTGGCCTCGTCCTCAAAATGAGGCCGGGCCTTGGCCGGCTCGGCCCCCGCCAAGGCCGCCAGGCCCAGACGGAAGGACCAGTCAGGCAGCCGACGCTTGAGTTCGGGGTTGTCGGCCAGAGCCTTGGCCGCCTGGCCGTGGAGGCCCCCTTTGACCAAGGCGTCGAAGGCCCGCTCGAGATCCCTGAGGCGTCGGGTCCCGGTCAAGTTTTCGGCGGCCGCCAGCCGCGCCTCGGCCGATTCGGCGAAGCGGCCCTGCCGCAGCCGCAGCACCGAAAGCCAGCGGCGGGAGGCTTCGTCCCGGCGGTTGAGCCAAAAGGCCTCGGCGGCCGAAAAGTCGCCCAAGCGCAGAGCCAGCACCGCGCCGTAGGCCGACAGCTCGTCGCGGACGGCCTCCGGCAGGCCCGTCTCGGCCAGGGTGGCGGCCAGCAGGGCCCGGGCCTCGGCGTTGCGCCATTCCAGGCCCAGACAGCGGATCAGCCGGCCTCGGGCGGCGTAGTCGCCGCGCTCGGAGAGCTTGCGCAGCGTCAGGCGGTAGCCGGCCAGGGCCCGCGCCCAATGGCGGTCCCGGACCGGGCCGTTGATGACGCGGTAGTAAATTTCCAAAGCCTCGGCGGGCTGGGCGGCCGAAATCAGGCCGGCCTCCAGGGCGGCCAGGCCGGCCCAGTCCCGCAATTCCCGCGGCTGACGCCGCGCGAAGGCCAAAGCCTCGTCGAAGCGCTCTTCGGCGATGAAGGAGGCGGTCCGCTCGAAGGCCGCCGAGCGGCGGCCGTGCAGGCTAGGATTCTTGGGCGGCGGGGCGGCCTGGACGGCGGCCGAGGGAAGGACGACGGAACGGGGAAACTCGAAAAAAACCGCTTCGGGCGGCCCCCCGGGCTTGGCCGACGACAGGGCCAGAGCCAAGCCCAGGGCGACCAGCGACGTCACGCGGGCCCGGGGCCGGCGAGGCGGGCCGCGACCAGTTCGGCGGCCTTGAGAGCCACGCCCAGCTGAGCTTCCTCGGTGGAAGCGCCCAAATGCGGCGCGCCGACGAAGTTGGGCAGCTCCAGCAGCGGCGAGCGGCCCGGGGGCTCGACGGCGAAGACGTCGAAGGCGGCCCCGGCCAGACGCCCGGAGGTCAGAGCCCGGTGCAGGGCCGCCTCGTCGACCAGTCCGCCGCGGGCGCAGTTGATCAAAAAAGCCGTCTTCTTGAACCGGGCCAAGACGGCCTCGTCGACCAAATTGGTCGTCTGCGGCGTTTTGGGCAGATGGAGCGAAACGAAGTCCGACGCGGACCACAGCTCGTCGAGCTCGACCGGACGAGCTCCGGCGTCCCGGATCTGCTCGGCGGTCAGCAGCGGATCGTGGGCCAGCGGCGTCAGCCCCAAGGCGGCGGCCTTGGCCGCCGTCAGACGGCCCACGGCCCCCAGGCCCACCAGGCCCAAAGTCTTGCCCGCCAGCTCCGTGCCGCTCAAACCCTTCTTTTCCCAGCGACCCTCCCTGAGCGAGACGATGGCCGGGCCGAGCCGGCGGGCCAAGACGATCATCAGGCCCACGGTCAGCTCGGCCACGGCGTTGGCGTTGAGCCCGGGAGTGTTGACCACCTCGACGCCCAGCCGCCGGGCCGCTTCCAAATCGACGTTGTCGAGGCCGGCGCCGGCCCGGGCCACCATCTTCAAAAGGCCCGACGCGCCGGCCTCCAGGACGGCCTGATCGACCCGCGTGGCGCTGCGGATTATCAAGGCGTCATAATGGCCTATGCAGGCCGCGAGCGCCGCCGGATCCAACGAGCTGATCTCGTCGACCTCCAGGCCGGCGGCCCGGAGGCGCTCCGGGCAAACCGCCTCGATTTTGTCGCTGATCAATACCTTCGCCATGTTCGACGCCTTTCCGCCTCCCCCGAGGTTCAAGCCTTCCGGCCCAAACGGCCTGGCTCAGCCGTTCTTGCGGGCGAACTCGGCCATGAAGGCCGCCAACGCCTCGACGGCCTTGAGTTCCACGGCGTTGTACAACGAGGCCCTGACCCCGCCGACGCTGCGATGCCCGCCCAAGCCGTCGAAGCCGGCCTTTTTGGCCTCGGCCAAAAACGTCATTTCCAAAGCTTCCGAGGGCAAACGGTAGGTCACGTTCATCAGCGAGCGGCTGTCGGGCCGGGCGGCGCCCCGATAAAAGCCGCCGCTGCCGTCAATGGCCCCGTACAAGGTCGCGGCCTTGACCCGATTGCGGCGCTCGACGGCCGCCAGCCCCCCCATCGTGCCCTTGAGCCACTTGAACACCAGTCCGGCCACGTAGATGGCGAAGACGGGCGGGGTGTTGTACATGCTGTCGCTTTCGATGTAGGTGCGATAGTCCAGCAGATGAGGCAGACCCGACCGGCCGGTCGCCGCGAACTCGGGCCGGATCAGCACGATCGTCAAGCCCGCCGGACCGACGTTTTTTTGCGCTCCGGCGTGGACCAGCGAAAATTTGGTCAAATCCAGCGGCCGCGACAAAAAATCGGAGGACATGTCGGCCGTCAGCGGCGCGGGCGCGTCTTGGGGAAAGCTCGACCACTGAGTGCCCCGGACGGTGTTGTTGGACGTCAAATATACGTAGCGGGCCTGTGGGCGAAAATCAAACTCCGAAGGAATGAAGACGAACTTGTCCTCGGCCGAGCTCGCGGCCAGCCGGGCGTCGGCCCCGCAAATCTTGGCCTCCTGAAAGGCCTTGGTCGACCACAGCCCGGTGTCGACGTAGTCGCACGGCGCGCCGTCGGGGGCGAAGTTCATGGGGATCATGGCGAACTGCAAAGAGGCCCCGCCTTGCAGAAAAAGAGCCCGCCAGCCGCCGTCGAGGCCCAGCAGCTCCTTAAGATCGGCTTCGGCCTCGGCGGTCATGGCCGCCACCTCCTTGGAGCGGTGGCTGGCCTCCATGACGGACATGCCGACGCCCCGCCAATCGAGCATCTCCGCCGCCACCTGCTCGAGGACCTCAACGGGCAAGGCGGCCGGGCCGCCATTGAAGTTAAAGACTCTCATGAATAAGGATCTCCAAAAATAAAGGCGGCGGGACTCGGTCTCCGGACCAAGCGAACCGGACTGGCCTTGAGGCCGGCGGGCGGTCGAGGCAGGGCGCGATCCGGCCGGGGAAGGCCAGACCGCGGAACCGGCCGGCGGGCGCTCCGGGCAGGAGCGGCTCGTGCGGCCCGGATCCTCTGCGGGTCCAAAAACATGATCGCCCCCAAAGGGGGCGTCGCTGCCTGAATGCAGTTTGGGGCTCGTCGCCCGCCCAGACGCCGCCAGCCTGGCCGGAGGCGGAGGACCTGGTCGGTCGACGCCGAATCTGGGGCATGATATCACAAGCCCTGAGGCGGAGCCAGAAAATTTTTTCTTGGCCCGAAGGACGCCAAGCGAGTCCGGAGAAAGCCGGCCGGGCGGCGCCGGAGCGGAGGACCGAAGGGCCCGGCGGACGGCGCGAACGGAACCGGCCGGCCGCGACTTGGCCGGCGACGCGCGTTCTCGCCGTCGTCGAGGCGTCGCGCCAGCCTGACGTCCGGGTTAGGACGTCGACGACGCCCGGCGGTCCGTCGTCATCTGATCGATGTGCAAAAATCCCATTTTCAGCTTGACGGCTAAAATAATGCCTTGATAATAGCCCTCAAAGCTTGACTTTTTGGATCTAACCGTAGTTCTTTGCACTTTTATCGAATCTAAGCGACGGCAAAAACGGATCAACATTATCAATCATAATCAATCATTTAACTTATGCCTCATAAAACTTAGCTTGGCCTTTGGCGGCGCCGTTCAGTCCCTGCGTCTCCTCCGCCTCCGAGCGCCAAAGGCGCCAATCCGCCTCCGGTCGCCCCAGAAAACGTCGCCTGACCAATTCCTTTTCCTCTTCCAAGCTCTCGACCTCGCCGTCGAGCCTGGCCGCCCGCAAGGCGTCCAAAATCTTCTGCACCCCCGGGCCGGACGGCAGGCCCAAAGACAAAAGGTCCGCGCCGGTGCTGGCGGGCCTCACCCGCCGGTAGACGGCCAGATAGGCCGCCCCGGCCCGCGACAGACTTTCGCCGCTGGCCTTGGACATCAAATACAAAACGCCGGGCCGGGACACCGGCGCGAAGAGGCGGTCAACTTCGCTGGGCCGCAGCTCCGGGCCCGGCCGTCGCCGGCCGTAGCGCGAAAAAATCCAGCCCAGCCGGCGCCGCTCCTCGACCAGGGCCATGGCCGCCTTGCGGGAGACGTCGAACTGGGCGGCCAGCTTGAGAGCCTTCTTTTGATCCAAGTTGTCGACGAGCGCCAGGAAGAAGACCAGCCAAAAGGGGGCGCTGCGTTCGCTGAAGGTGAGGTGAAACCATTCCCGAATCTTGGCCGCCTTGCGCAGCAGCTCCCGATTGGACGGCTCCATCTTGAGATCCGGGTGGACGCAGCGCAAGAGGCCCAGCTCCGCCAGCCGCTCGAGGACCAAGGGCGCCTCCTCCTCTTGGCAGGCGAGGCGCAGCTCGGTCATGATCCGCCGGGGATGGAGGTTTTGAAAAAAGCCCCGCTTGAGGGCGCTTTCGATCAGCCCCAAGGTCATTTTGCTGATTTTGAAACCCAGACGGACGGCGAAGCGGGCCGCCCGGAAGGCCCGGGTGGGATCCTCGACGAGGCTGAGGCTGTGGAGGACCCGGATGAAGCCTTCCCGGAGGTCCTGATAGCCTCGGTAGTAATCGAGCATGGCCCCGAAATCCTCGGAGTTGAGGCTCACGGCCAAAGCGTTGATGGAGAAGTCCCGACGCTGGAGATCCAGCTGGATGGAGGCTTGGCTGACCACCGGCAGGGCGCCGGGATGCTCGTAATACTCGACGCGGGCGCAGGAAAAGTCCAGGCGAGCGCCGTGGCCGAGGGTGACGGTGGCCGTCTTGAAACGCGGGTGGCTTTTGATTTTGCAGCCCTCGAAGCGTTCGGCCAGAGCCGTCAGCAGGCCCGTCATGTCGCCGGCCAGGGCCAGGTCGAGATCGCGCACGGGCTTGTTCATGATGAGATCCCGGACTGAGCCGCCGACCAGGTAGAGCGGGGCCTGGGCGGCGCGAGCCAGGTCCCCGACCTCGCGCAGCAAGGCCAAAGTCTCGGCCGGGAGGCGAGCCTCCATGAGCCCCAGCAGGTTGCGCTCGTAAGGACCGCCGCCCTTCTCCCGGGGCCGGTCGCGGTCGGGTCCGGCCTCGCCGGCCATGAGCCGCAACAGGTCGGTGCGGGTGATGACCCCCAGCGCCCGGCCGTCGGGCTCGATCACCGGCAGAAGGCGCTGGCCCTGGTCGATGATGACGCGCTTGACCTCGGCGAAGGAGGCCTCCGGGGCGGCCGTCTCGAACTCGGTGGTCATCACGTCGCGCACCGGGTAGTCGGCCAGGCCGTGGTGGTTGGCCTTGGCCACGGCGTGCTCGCCGACGATGCCCACGGTCCGGCCCTCGTCGTCGACGGCCAAAAGGACGTTGAGGCTGAATCGGACCAGCGTGTCCATGGCCTCCTTGACCGGCCGATCGGCCCCGATGGCGATGGGCGGATGAGCCATGAGGCTGCCGGCCCGGTAGAGCCCGCCCCAAGTTTCGGCCAAAATTTTCTCCAGGTCGGCCCGGACCTCCTCGAGACCGCGGCCCCGCACGCACGCGGCGGCGGCCGAGCTGTGGCCGCCGCCGCCAAGGGCCAGGGCGACGCGGCCGACGTCGACGTCGCGCAGGCGCGAACGGGCGACGACCTGGACCATGTTTTCCATCTGCACCATGACGAAAAGCAAATCCGCGCCCAGCATGTCCATGATTTTGTGGGCCAGCACGGCCACGTCCTCGACGTGGGTCTCCCGGCGGGCCATGGAGATGACCACCGTCCGGCCGCGGATGTCGCGGGTCTCGGCGGCCAGCACCAGTTCGTGGAGGAGCGAGAACTGCTCGGCCGACAGCTCTCGGGAGGTGAGCTCGGCGACCACCGGGAGGTCGGCGCCCAATTCCAGCAAAACCGCCGCCGCTCGAAGATCTCGCGGGGTGGTCGAGCCGAAGGTGAAGGCCCCCGTGTCCTCGTAGAGGCCCAGGGCCAGCATGGTCGCCTCCTGGGGGCTCACCGGCAGCTCCTGGGCCAGGATCCGTTCGGTCATGAGGGTGACGTTGGCGCCCACGCTCTCGACGGCCTCGAAGCTGCCGCGCAGATCGTCGGGCCCGTCCGGGTGATGGTCGTAGAGGTGCACGTCCAGCCCCGGATTGTTAAGGGCCGGCGCGGCCGCCCCGAGACGGGAGGCTTGACGGGTGTCGACCACCACCAGGCGGCGGACGGAGGCGAAGTCCAAATCTCGAGGCCGGACCACGTCGCAGAGGTACAACAACGACTGGACGAAGAAATTGCGAAAATTGCGGTTTTGTCCCCCTGGAAAAAGCATGACCGCGCCGGGGTAGAGCTTGAGGGCGGCCACCATGGAAGCCACGGCGTCATAATCGGGATTGACGTGCGTGGTGATCACGGTCTCGGCCTGCAGGCGGGCCTTGGCGTTGTCGGAGGGGGACACGCCTCAGGCTCCGGAGCGCGGATGAAAGGCGTCGTGGACCTTTTTGAGACGGCCGCCGTCGACCTTGAGATAAATCTCCGTGGTGTCAAGGCTGGCGTGGCCCAACATCATCTGCACGGCCCGCAGATCGGCGCCCCCTTCGACGAGGTGGGTGGCGAAGGAATGCCTCAGCACGTGCGGGGAGACGTCCGGCAGGCCCGCCGCCCGAGCCTGGTCGGCGACAAGCTTCCAAAACCACTGGCGGGTCGGCGGCACGCCGCGGCGACTGAGAAAGACGAACGAGCCGCTGCCGGCGCGCTGCAACTGCGGTCGGCCCTCCTTGAGCCATTTTTCCAAAAAGCCCGCGGCGTCTCGGCCCAAGGGCACCAGCCGCTCCTTGTCGCCCTTGCCTCGGACGATCAGAAAGGAGTCCTGAAGGTTGACCTGGCTCAAGGTCAGGGCCAAAAGCTCGGAGACCCGCAGGCCCGCGGCGTAGATCGTCTCGAACATGGCCCGGTTGCGGAGGCCCAAAAGCGTGTCGGGCTGAGGCGAGCTCAGCAGCTTGAGCACGTCTTCGCGGTCGAGGGCCTTGGGGAGGGCCCTGGGACGGCGAGGCGACTGCAGCCCGTGGGCCGGACTGCTCTCGACAAGGCCCTCCTGCTCCAAAAAGGCGAAAAAGCTCTTGACGGCCGACAGCCGTCGGGCCCGGCTTCTGGGCCCCAAGCCGCCCGGCCGGGCCAGGTGGAAAAAGTAGTCCCTGATGTGATTGCGGCCTATTTGGCGGGGCGACGACAGGCCCGCGGCCGTCAAAAAGCCGAACAGGTCGGCCAAGTCCGCGCCGTAGGCGAGGATGGAGTGGCCGGAAAAGGCGCGTTCGACCTGCAAATGCGACAGGAAGAAATCCAAAGCGCTCTCGAAGGCCTCCGCCCGGTCAGGCCCGGCCGGCGGCGACGGCTCGGCGGAGACGTCCGCCGGCAAGCTGGCCGCCAGGCCCGACGCCGGAAACTTCCGGGACTTTTCGTCGTCAAAACGCTCCACCGCATCCTCCCGAAAAGGCCCGGAGTACCTCAGATTTCGGCCGTTTGGCCCTCTTGGGACATTGTAGCACAATTCGTCGCCCGACCCTCCGCTCGAGCTGCAGGCCGGCTTGCGGGCGTCCCGAGGCGTTCAGAATCCGTCCGTTTCCGGACGCCGCCAGACCGGCTCTCGGGAGGTCCGGCGGGCCGACAATTGAGCGGAGGCGACCTGTTGGACCATGTTCGCCGCCCGCAGAACCCTTCCTCCATGGCCTCCGCTCCGGTCAGGTTGTTCGGCGACTTCGTCGGCGCGATGGCTCTATTCGACTTCTTTAGAGCATATGCGCGAATATTACGTTTATGTCAGCATTTTCTATTTTATTTTTTAAATAATAATAGTAATGACCAATTATTGCTTAAATCATAATAATTTAGATAATTAACTGAATTTAAGCTGATGGAGGCCCGGCTTAGGCCGTTGCCGACCAGTGATTGGACCCTTTCCCCGTTATTGCAATGATTTAGGTGGCCAGTTAAGAATGCGAGTCCAGATGGGCCATTTTATAGGATTTATCCTGCCATTCCTGGTAGATAGGCCATTTTTGCCAGGTCGACTAAATGGAATAACAGCTATCGAATAATGCCTTTTTTATATGAAAGAAGTTTAAGTCGGCGTTTTGCCGCAAATCACCGCCGCCGAGATGTTGCGCCCCGCGGCCAGTCAGCCGCTTGAAGCAGATCTGTCTGCGCGAGGGTCCGGCGTAGTTGCTTCACAAGGACCGCGGCCGGAGGCCGCACAACATTGTCCCTCGCGCCGAGGACGGCAATTTGAGGCGGAATAAAGTGATCGTTTGGCTATATTTTATTAGCTTGATATGGATTAAGCACCATAATTGATGTCAATAGCCAATTAAATTATGATTGACTAATAGTATTTTTTTGGCATAAATCGCCCGCAGTTGGGCCAGCAACAAAAACGGCGCCAGCTTCGACCGGCGGCTAGCCGCCGGCCGAAGCTGGGGGAGGCAGGCTGCCCCTTGCCGCCATTGCCCGGCTGGGCGCTTTGGACCTTTTCGCTTTGGAATGACAAGCCGGAAACAGGCCCGCCGCGCCTCTCAACGGCCATCCGGACCTGGCCCCTGGCGCTCAGGCGCGCCCAACTCGGCGGCCTAGACCTGGCTGATCATTGAGCAAGAAACCGCAAGAAACCGCCAGGGCCGTAAATCCGCCATTTCAATGAGTTAAGCGGAGACCCGCAAAGCGGCGGGCGTCAGGGCCGCTCTCGATCCTCCGGCCGCCGCCGGGGCCGCGCCATAAGCAAGGCGGCGGCGAGGACGGCCGAAACGATTTTTTTCCGAAGGCTTGGCGCCGGGCTTTTTTCGGGCGTTTCGTCCCTTTGACCTTTTCTTTTTTTTCCTCTTGACACGGCCCGAGCGATGGGCTACACTCCAGGGAAAATAGTTTCCTCAAACAGTTTCCCCGCCGGCCGCCTGACCGGCCCAACCAACCAACCGACAAACCCAGAGGCGAGGAGCCGGCCATGACGATCAAGGACATCGCCAAACTCAGCGGCGTCAGCGTCTCGACCGTTTCCAAGATTATGAACAACAAGGCCGACAGCATCGCCGAGCAAACCAAGCTCAAGGTGCTACGCATCGCCCGGGAGCAGCGCTACACGCCGTACGCGGCCGTGAAAAACGGCCTCAACGGCCGTCATTACCGGCTGGCGGTGATCGCGCCGCTGGACCGGCGAAATCTGCCCGTCATCCGCCGCCTGGAGGCCGCGGCGCACGAGCGCGGCTACCAAATGATCCTGGCCGACAGCCTGGCCGGCGGCCGGCCGGCGGCCGGCCAGCTCGCCGCGCTGCGCGGCGCGTCGGACGGGGCGATCTTCGTGGGCGAGGGCGCGGCCCCCGAGCCTCGGGGCTGGCCCGCGGTCGTCATAGGTTCGGCCGCCTCGCCGACTCGGCCGGCCGTGGCCGCCGACTGGGGCGCGGCGGCACGGGCGGCGGCGGAGCATTTGGAGTCCCTGGGGCACCGCCGCTTGGGCCTGTTGTCCGCCGACGACCAGGCCTGGCCGGGCTCCGCGGTCCGAGCCAGCGTCGAGCGGCATTACGGCGAGCGGGAGCGGCCCTTCGACCGCAAGCTGTCGGTGACGCCGGCGACCCTGCCGACGCTGATCTCGGCCGGGGCCACGGCCGTCATCTGCGTCGGCCAGGATCTGGCCCGGCTTTTTTACCAATACGCCTGGCGCCAGGACCTGGCCATTCCCCAGGACGTGAGCGTCGCGGCCTTGGACGACGGCGACCCGGAGCCCTTTTGGCCGCCGCTGACCGTCGCGCGGCTTTCGGCCGACGAGCTGGCCCGTCGGGCCTTGGAGACCCTGATCGCGCAGATCGAGGGCCGCGCGCCCGACCTGCCCGCCGCGGCCGCCGCCCCGCTTCTGAGCCCGGCCGAATCGACGGCCGCGCCGGCCAGCCGCGCCGGCTCGGCGGCGTCCATTTTGGTGGTCGGCAGCCTCAACCTCGACGTGATGATGAGCGTGCCCATGATGCCCTCTTCGGGCGAGACGGTGCTGATCGACGACTTGAGCTCGCTGCCGGGCGGCAAGGGCGCCAACCAGGCGGTGGCCGTCGCCCGGCTGGGCGGCGAAGTTTCCCTCATCGGCCGCATCGGCCGCGACGCCGGCGGCAAGACCGTCTACAACGCCTTGCGGCTCCACCGGGTCGACACCCGGGGCGTGTCGGTGGATCGCCAAGTGGAGACCGGGCGGGCCTACATCAACGTCAGCCCTGGCGGCGAGAGCTTCATCGAGGTCTACGGCGGGGCCAACCGGCGCCTGGCGCCGCGGCATTTGGAACGAAACGAGGACCTTTTTCGGACGGCCAGCTACTGCCTGATTCAATCCGAGCTGCCCGTGGAGATCTTCGGCCTGGCGGTGGAGTTCGCCAGCCGGCACGGGGCCAAGGTGATCTTCAAGCCCTGCAGCTTGGACCAGCTGCCCGCGGATTTGCTGAAAAAAATTTATCTGCTGGTCCCCACCCGCAAGGAAGCCGCCCGTCT
>JAISZC010000135.1 GCA_031269485.1 Deltaproteobacteria bacterium | reverse complement strand
CTGCTGATCGGCGAGCAGGGCCTGATCCTCAGACGCGTCGCCGAGTCCGGCGGCAACGGCCGCAACGTGGCCGCGACCATCGGCTGGCTCAAGGAAAACTTCCGCCGCTCCGTCCAAGTCGAAGATTTGGCCAAAATGGCCGGCATGAGCGTTTCCAGCTTTCACAAGCATTTCCGGGCCCTGACGGCCATGAGCCCTTTGCAGTTTCTGAAAAAACTGCGACTCATCGAGGCTCGCCGCCTGATGCTGGCCGAACGGCGCGACGCGGCCGACGCGGCCTTTGAGGTAGGCTACGAAAGCCCCTCGCAGTTCAGCCGCGAGTATGCCCGGCTTTTCGGCGCGCCCCCGTCGCGCGACGTCAAAAACCTGCTGCGAAGCTCGACGGACTGAGGCGGCCGGCGGGACGAGCGTGGAAGTCCCGTCTGGCGTCGCGGCGTCCTTTTCGCCTTCCATCCAAGGCTCTTGGCCTGCTCCCGTTTTTCGCCCCATGGCCGCTATGGCCACCCCATGGCCGCTTAAGTCGCGGACGACCTCGCGCGCCGCCCCAGCCGCCCAAACCCCTTGGCGCCCCAGACGTCGCCTCGTCCCCGTCGGGCTGACGACGTCCGGCGGGCCACCGCCTCGCAGGAGAAGATATGCACCAGCCAGGCCGCTACATCCCGTCCGACTCGCCCAAAATCGACGCGCACGCCCACGTGGGCGCCTTCGGGTCCTGGTGCGGCGTCTCCGTCGGCGCCGAGGAAATGTGCGAAATCATGGCTCGCTTAGGCGTCAAGAGGACCATCATCAGCCACCCCGACAACCGGACGACTTTGGAGGCCCAGCGCCGTCGGCCCGACCAGTTCGCGGCCTTGGCCTGGCTCAACCCCGCCGACGGCGAGACGGCCGTCCACAAGCTCGTCGAGCTGGCCGAGGCCAAGCAAATTCAGGGCCTGAAACTGCATCCTCTGTTCAATGCCTTCGTGGCCGACGACGAGTGCGTCTTTCCGCTGGTCGAGGCGGCCCAAAAGCGGGACTTGCCAATCTTCGTCCACAGCGGCCATCCGCCCTTCTCGCTGCCGTGGAGCATCGGACAACTGGCAGAACGCTTTCCCGCCGCCCGCTTCGTGATGGTCCACATGGGGCACGGACACGGCGTCTACATCCAGGCCGCCATTGAGACGGCGCGACGACGCGAGAACATTTGGCTGGAAAATTCGGGCATGCCCATGCCCGGAAAGATTCTCGAAGCCTGCCGACGCGTGGGATCCGAGCGCCTCTTTTGGGGCAGCGACGCGCCCTTCCACCGTCATGAGGCGGAAATGCTACGCACCGAGGTCAGCGGACTGGCCCCCTCGGAGCTGGAAAAAGTTTTCTACGGCAACATCAAGGCCTTCATGGGCTGGCGGGATATTTAGGCGAGGCTGGACATTTCGGCGAGGCTGGCGTCGCGCCGGCAGTTCGACAGGCCGGAGCGGCCGAGCCGCGGCCTGGCCGAAACCGGGACGACGGCCTGATTCAAACGGACGCGGCCGGGCCGCGAGAAAAAAACCGAAAAAAGTCCGGCGGCCGTAGCCCCAAACCGCGGCCTGCAGCCCCTCAGGCTTGGGAGCGCGCCAGCCAATTGAGGGCCGAAGCGTTTTCCTCCACCCCGCCGAGGCCTCTGAGGAAATGCGTCAGGTACGAGACGGCCTCGTAATCGTTGATGTTATCGGGATCTAGGTAGTACCACAGCTCGGTGAGCCAATAAACCAGATAAATATGTGCGTTGGCCAACATTTTGACGAAGGTATTTTTTTCTATTTCCTTGAGTGGCGAAAAAACCGTGCCTTTGAGAGTTGAATTGTAGCCGTCCAGAAAGCTACGGCAGTCGTCCAAACGCAGCTGGCCATCGGTGACCATGTCCCACGAGCCGCAACAGTAGACCATCCCCAAACTGACGTCGAAGAGGCGAACGTCGATCTTGGACCAGTCGAAATCGAAGAGACCAACCGTTTCTTCGCCGTCGAACTTGACGTTGCCGGCGTGATAGTCGCCATGAATGGGACACGTAGGGAGTTGCGCGTACTCGTCGTCCGTCAAAGCGTTTTTTTCAATATGCTCGAGCAAGCGTGGCAGGTTGAACGCGAAATAGGCGTGAAACTGACTTTGAATAGGCTGAGCGGCGCGTTCGGAAAAAGTTTTGGCCAAGCTTGGCAGCAGCACTTCAACTTTGGGCTCGGTCTTATGGGCCTGGTCCGAAGGCTTGAAGTCATGAGCCGACAGGTGGAAGCGGGCCAAGAGGGCGCCTAGGTTCTTGTACTCCTTGGGCGTGCATTTGTTGTCGATCCAGGAGTATTTGTCCCGTCCCAGGAGGTACCTGTAGACGGTGAAAATGCGACTTACTTCCTTCTCGTTTTTGAGTTCCTTGATTTCGACGTAGCTGCGTCCATCCTGGGCCAACACGATGTCGGCCGCCTCCTGGAATCCGTGGGCTACGGCGTAATTGATTAGACTGTGCTCCATCAGGACGTCGGCCGGCGTCGCCTCGACTTTATATTTGCGGACGAAGTGCTCGGTTCGGACGTCGCCCTGGCGGCAAATAACGCCGAAGCTACGGTTGGTGTAGCCGCCGAAGACCTCAAATATCTCTTCAACTTCACCTAAATTATAATTTTTAAAAAGCTCAACTATTTGATTATGCAAAACCTGAGATTCAACGTAATTATACAGAAGATCGACCTTTTTTTTGATTTTAACCAATGATTCACGAAATTTCTCAAATTGGGTCTGTTTTATTTCTCCAATGCGCTTCATGTTAGTCGTATCCATTGGTCAACCTCCTGGTTTGGCTTGGCTGCGGACGGCCAATTCGTTCAGTGTACGGCCAACCTTGATCGATGTGCAAAAATCCCATTTTAGCTTAATGATTAAAATAATACCTTGACAATAGGCGTCAAAGTTTGATGATTTTGACCCTAACTGTGGTTTTTCACATCGATCAACCTTCGTTCCAAAGACTCAAGGTTCGCGGGCGCCGCCCACCGGACGCCGCCGAACGGCGCGGATCGGACGGTCGGCGGCCGCCCGGTCCGTCGAAGGCGGCGCGGCCGGCCCGCGAGGGGCGCGGCCGCGCAGGCGCGCGTTCGCCTTATTCGTACCAGACGGCCAAACCTTCCGGCAGGCCGGGGATGTGATCACGGATTTTCTTGTCCAGCTCCTCCGAGAAGGCCTTGGGATTGGGCTTGCCTAAGATCTTCTTGGCCAGGGCCGTGGCCTGGTCGGCCGCGTTGGGCCGCCCGTCGTTGATCCACTTGCTTCTGAAGCCGCGGACGCCGATGGACGGGTAGTGGGTGACTTTTCTGAGGTTCTTGGCCGTATGGGGCAGGACCATGTAATTGCCGCCCGGGCCGGTCTTGTCGATGAGCTCGAGACAAAAGTCGTTCTCGTCGTAGACGATGCCCTTCTTGAGGTGCTTGAGGTTCATGGCGATCTCGTTGTCGATGACCGCCTTGGCGAAGTCGAAGGCCATCAGGCCGCCCAGCAGGCCGCCCATGTTGAACAAATCCGAGCCGGCCAGCAGCGCCGCGGACGTGTTGAGGCTGGTTTCGTAGCCGTTTTGGACGTCGTTGGACTGCGAGTTGGTCAGGCCTATGTACCCGCCGGAGGGCACGTTGTACCACCGGGCCATCTCGGAGTGGCCCATCTGCAGAATGCCCGTCTCGATGGCGCCCGGGGCGTAGTCGCCGTTGCGCATGTCGCCCACCGTCGAGAGCACCGCGTAGATGACGCCCGTCCCGGGCCTGACGGCCTGCATCAGGAAGGCCAGCGACAAATACTCGGCGTTGCCCATCGTCAGGGTGCCCAAAAGGCTCATCGGCGAGGTCATGCCCGCGTTGGGGACGATGGTGCCGTAGACCGGCAGGCCCAGCTTGGCCAGATATATCATGGACGCGGTCGATTCCACGTCGTACGTCAGCGGGGAGATGACCGGACAGTAATGGTGGTTGATGAACGGCCTGGCGAAATAGGCCTCC
Organism: Deltaproteobacteria bacterium; assembly: GCA_031269485.1. Taxonomy (GTDB): domain Bacteria; phylum Desulfobacterota; class Desulfarculia; order Adiutricales; family Adiutricaceae; genus JAISZC01. The sequence goes on along the minus strand of JAISZC010000135.1, from coordinate 58,217 downwards.
TTGCCTCCTGCGACAGTGTAGCCCAAATCCAAAACTTTTTCGAGGTCCGGAATGGAGGGCGTGTTGGAACGGACCGGCTTGCGGCAGTTCTTCAGCGCCGGGTAGAAGCGGTAGAGCGAACGCATGTCGGCCGGCGCGTCGTCGGCCAATATGGATATGGAAAAAACGTCGAAGCCGGGCAGCTCGTTGATCAGATAGGCGATGTTGGCCACGTCGCGGCTGGTGCCGTACCGTTCTTCGCCGGTCACCGGATCGATCACGTTGGGCGCCGAAGAGCCGGTGACTATGACAGGGCGATCGCCGGGCAAGGTGACGTCGAGGTCAGGGTCTTGGGCCGTGAAGGTGTAGGTCGGCGGCACGGACTTGATCTTTTCCTCGACCAGCTTGCGCGGAAACTTCACCCGCTTGCCGTCGACTTGGCAACCATGAGTCTTGAAGATTTCCAAGGCATCGACGTTTTTCACGATCATGCCGGTTTCTTCAAGTATGGTCAGCGAAGCCTCATGGATATTTTTTTTCTGGTCGTCAGTAAAAAAATTATAGAAATTCATGCTCTACCCCAAGGTAAACCTGCGAACGACTCGCAGAGAGAAAGTTTAGAAAAAGGCCCTTCACCCGCGTCTGACCGAAAATCGGCCGCGCTTCCTGCGGCTGGCGGCCTGAGCGGCCTTCCAGCCCCCCGGCTGGACTCGCGGCGCCCCGACTGACGCGCCGAACGCGGCCGTCGTCGTTTTTTTTCGGGCTCCGCGGCGCGGCTTGCGAACGAGCGCTACGCCGCGAGAAAAAAACCGCCCGGCCGCCAAGGGCAGCCTCGAACTCCGACGTTCGGCGCCGGCCCCGTCGGCGGAGCGCGGGCTTGGCGTCAGACGGAAAAAAATGCAATCGGCGGGAGGCCCGGACCGCGGGCCTCCCGCCGAAAACGAAAGGGTTTAGAGTTGGGCTGGCAGGTACTTGGTCCTGGCCGTGCCTGTTTCGGTGATGATGTACTTGTAGCGGGCCTCGCCCAGCTCGTCGAAATAAGGATCGACGGCGTCGATCAGGCCGACGGCCTTGATGCTCATCAGGTGGCTTTCCATCAGATCGAGGCTGAATTGGCCCTCGCCGGAGTACTCGTCGTAGAGTTCCTTGTAGATCTCGTCGGTCTTCAAGGGCTTCCCCGCAGCTTTGTTGACGATGTGCAAAATCCTGAAGCGGAGGGGTAATACTGCCATGGAGCTCCTCCTTTACTTGACGTCTCTGAGCTTGAAGAGCTCGCGAGGATTGGCCGAAACCAAGATGGCCCCGACGGCGATGGACCCGGCGCCCATGAACAGCTGAGCGGTGGTCACAAAGCCAGTGAACAGGCCGGCGAAGATGACGCCCCACAAGGCGTACGTCACGTTGAGGGCCATGGCCCGGGCCACGCCGGTCATGTTGAGGGCCCTATACCAGTAGACGTAGGAAAAGCCGCCCAAAAAGCCGCCGAAGGCGTAGATGGGGAAGGCCGAAGAGCCTAAGCAGCCGACGACCAGCTCCCAGATGGGGGTGGCGGAGCCAAATTTGGTGGTCATGAAGATCGTGACGATGGGGAGCACGAAGATCAGATAGGCCAAGGCGCTCACGCCCTCGCGAATGCCCAGGGCGATGTCGGGATCGAGCATGTCCATGCCGTAGGTCGACAGCAGGCCCTCAGTGGCCCAGCCGATGCAGGCCAAGGTGGTCAAAACCATGCCGATGGTGAAGAAGGCGCCCTTGTCGCCTTCCATGGGCGCGTAATAAACCAGAAAAGAGCCCAAGATGCAGAGAACCACGCCGACCCAGACGCGGGCCGGGTTGCGCTCCTTGAAGAAGATGGTGGCCAGCACCGCGGCCACGGCCGGATAGGCGGCCGTGATGGGCAGCGCGTAGGCGGCGTTGACGAACGTGATGCCCAGCAGGTAGCCGCTCATGCCGATGGGGCCGCCCAGGATGGCCCCGAGGCAAACCATCTTGCCCGGCTTGGTGCGGAGGGTCCGGCCGTACTCTTTGAACTTGCCGGCCCTGATGTTGTGGACGGCCACCCAGACAGAGGCGAAGAAATCGTGCAGGATGGCCCCGCACAAGGCCATGGCCACCAGCGTGCACAGCAGCGCGTCGCCTTCAAGCGACCCCTGGGCGCTGGCCAAAGGCTCAAAGCCGATGGCCATCCCCAGGACTGTGCCCGAGGCCCCCCAGAGGATCCCCGACATCACGCCCGCAAAGATGCCTCTCTTGGCATGCTTGAGCTGCTTGGCGTCCAATACAGCCTGCGGAGATTTTTCGGTCATGCGTTACCTCCTAAAATGTTGCGAAACGGTGAGACGTCACCAGGACCGTCCCCAGCCAGGGGCTCCTCAGACGCCCTCCACCACCTTGGCCAAATCGGACTTGTGGGCTTCAATCCAGTCCATCAGACGGGTGATGTGCAGCAGGTAGTAAAGCGCCTCGTAGTCGTTGACGATGGTGGGATCCTCGTAGAAATAAAGAGTCGTGCACCAATTGATCAGATACTGGCAGCCGGCGGCCATCATGGTCGGGAAATGCTGCTTCTCCGTCGCGTTGAGCGGCGGCAGGCCCTGGAGCTTCTTGAGCTGGCTGTTGTAGCCTTCCAGGAAGTAGCGGCAGTCGTCAAGCCGCAGGATGCCGTCGGTCTCGGGCCGCCATGAGGAGCAGCAGTAGATCAGGGCGAAGGCGATGTCAAAGAGGCGCACGTCGATTTTCGACCAGTCGAAGTCGAAGATGCCGGTGCACTCCTCGCCCACCCACTTGACGTTGCCGGCGTGCAGATCGCTGTGGATGGGGGTTTCGGGCATCTGCTTGAACGCGTCGTCGGGGATCTGGTTGGACTTGATGACCTCGATGATCCTCGGCAGCTTTGAATTGAAGGTGGCGTGAAAAATCGAGTCGGGGACGTCGCGGGCGGCCAATTTGGAGAACAAGTCCACAAAGGAGGGCAGCAGGTGCTGAATCTTCGGTTCGGCCTTGGCCAGCCGGCCCGGCTCGAAGCCTTGGCCGTAGAGGTGGAACCGGGCCTGCAAGGCGCCGATGTTGCGGAACTCGGTGGGGTTGTTTTCGTTGTTGACCCAAGTCCACTTGTCCTCGCCGGGCAGGTAGTCGTAAACGGCGAAGTAGCGCTTGATCTGCTTGCCGTTCTCGTCCTTGTCCGTCAGGCTGACCATGGTGGTGCCGTTGTTGGACTGGTAGACCTTGGCGGCTTCCTTGAGCCCGTTGCCTAAACAAAAGTTGATTAGATTGTGCTCATAAAGAATGTCATCGGGATTGGCCTCGGTGTTGAATTTGGCCTTATACTTGCGGACGAAGTAGTCCTCGTTTTTGCCGTCTTTACGGCAGATCACGCCGAAACTACGGTTGACGTAGCCGCCGAAAATCTCGTAGACCTCTAAAACTTCGCCCAAATCGTAGTTCTGTTCCATGACTTCCTTGATTTGAGCCCTAACAAAGTCGGCGTCGCTGGTTTCATAGGCATTTTTGGCTAATTTATTCAGAGATGCGGCGTTGATGTACTTTTCATTGGCTTCGGCCGTGTTGGTCGGCTTGAAGCGCAGCATCTTCGAAACGTCCATTTTTGACATACGGTGAAATCTCCTTGGGACTATAGCCCAGCAAGCTGAGGTTTGAACGCCGACGCTTCGCGGCGGCGCGGTTTGCGGCTAACTTGAAAAAGCGGACCGAATCCAAGCCGGCGGGCCTTGGCCCGGCCTGGCGTTTCGGCCCGAACCGGCCCGGCGGCCTTCAGACGAAGCAGGGCAGGATGTCGGCGAGCTGGTCGCCGGCCTTCCAGGCGCCCAGGCTCAAAAGCTCCTCGACCGGATGGCCGCCGGTGCTCATGGCGAAGGTCTTGACGCCGGCGGCGGCCGCCGCCAGCAGATCGCCCCGCGAGTCGCAGACGTACAGGGCGTCCTGCGGCCGGGCGCCCAGAAGCGCCAAAGTCTTCAAAATCATGTCAGGCGCGGGCTTGACGTTGGCGACGTCGAACTGGCCCACCACGGCCTCGAAGAGTCCGTCCACGCCCAGAGCCTGGAGGGCCTTGGCCGGATAATCGCGGTTGGAGGCCAGCCCCAGGCGCGCGCCGCGGCGGACGAGCTCCTCGAGCGTCTCGCGGGCGCCGGGAAAAAGCTCCATCGCCCGATACTCGGCCTCGGTCATGTGATCCAAGTAGGCCGGATACCAGGCCGGATCGCAGCGGCCCCACAAGGCCGACCACAGCAGCTCGAAGGTGCAGTTCTTGACCGAGACCTCCGCGTCGTAGACCTGCTCGTACTTGACTTCCGCGAGCCCGAACTCCTTGGCCAAGAGGTTGGCGCTGATGGTCAGGGGCTTGATGGAATCGATGAGAGTCATGTCGAAATCGAAGACGGCGAAGCCAAAGCTCATGAAAACCTCGCAGAGCGTCCGCGCCGGCCGGCGGGCCGGAGCGGCGGCCGAAAGAGCGAAACGGCCGGAAAGGCGCCCCCGCGCCCCGTCAGGTCGGCGGGGCGGCGGAGGGCCGACGCGGCCGTCAGGCCAAGGACCCCTTGGTCGGATCGTAGTCGGGGTTCTTGCTGGGCACGCCCAGCTCCTTTTCGGCCTCGACGATGAACTCCCGGATGTCCTTGGCCACCTTGTCGCTCAAAGGCTCGACCTTGTGGTTGACCAGCAGATCCTTGGCCTTGTCCAGAGCGACCTGGTAGCAGTCGGGGCTGCCGACCTTCTTCCAGGCCTCCATGTTCATGCGGTCGAAAAATTTGGGCCGGCTCTGGGCCCGCATGAACTTTCTGGTGAGCTTGCTCATCATGTAGTTGCCGTGGGGCCCTATTTCGTGGATTTCCTCGAGGTCCAGGTTTTCCTCGTTGACTTCTTCGCCTCGAAGAAGGAAGAGGACCATCTGGAGCATGTCGGAGTCCAAAAGCAGCTGCCCGTAGTCGACCGTCATTCCGCATTCAAGCATGCCCGCCCCGTAGATGACGTTGGACCCTGCCAAGCCGGCCAGGAGGGCGGTGAGAGTTTTTTCGTGGCCGGCCTGGGCGCCGCCGGGAATCTTGCTGTCCGTCTACGTGCCGCCGGTCCAGGAGGGCACGCCGTGGAACTGGGCGATTTGGGCGTTCATGGCCGCCATCATGGCCATCTCCGGCGAGCCGACGGAGGCGTCGCCCTTCTTCATGTCGAGCTGGGTGGAGGTGCCGCTGCGGAAGATGGGCGCGCCCTTGCTGACGGCCTGGCTCAAGGTCGCGCAGGCCATGAACTCGGCGTTCTGGACGGCCATGGTGCCGACCATGGTGATGGGGCTGGTGCTGCCCGACAGGGCCATGGTGGTGAAGCGCACCGGGATGCGGTGGCGGGCGCCGTGGATGGCGATCTCGCAGCACTCGCTGACCAGCCTCAAGGGGCTGACCGGACAGGTGCTGATGACCATCAGCGGCTCGAGGCTCAGCGAGTCCTTGTCGCCTCTGACCATGGCGGCCAGCTGGATCATCTTGTCGACCAGATAGCCGTTGCCGCCGCCCAAGGAGATGGGCTTGACGGTGTTGTGGACCATGGCCTCGAAATTGTGGAGGGGATAGGACTCGGGATGGACGTCTTGGGAGGCCACGGCCCGATGAATGATGTCGAATTCGTCGATCCAGTCCGACAGCCGGGTGATGGCGGCCAAGTCGATTTTTTTGGAATCGCGCTGCTCTCCAGTGTAAGGATCGTTGACCCTGACGCCTTCGCCGAAGGGGGTGAAGCTGACCCTTTTGCCGCCGACGCGCAAGGCCTTTTGCGGATCGCGTCCCCTGACGATGAACTGCGACGGGGCGCTTTCCAAGGCGGCTTCCACGAGATGGGCCGGGATCCTGACCCTCTTGCTCGATTTGTCGACGACGCAGCCGATCGAGTGAAAAATTTCCAGGGCTTCGTCGGAATCGACGAACACGCCGGTCTTGGCCAAAATTTCCAAGCCCGCGTAATGGGTTTCCTTGACCTCGTCCGGCGTCAGCAGGGTCAGCCCGCAGCCTCGCTGCAGCAGCATGCCCGTTTGCACGGCTCTCTTCATACGTAATCCCCCGAGGAAGCCCGCGTCGTGAGGTGACGCGGGAGTAATCGGGCCGTCGCCTTGCAGGCCGCCCGAGAGTGCTGATGACCGGCTTCCTTATTTTTCAGGCGGCCTTTTCGGGCTCTGGACCTGAGCCGCCGGCCCCAGGCCCGGCCATGCCCGGCCGCGGCCATCAAAAAAAAGAGGAACCGACCCGCCGGACAGCGTCCGACCGGCGGCGGCCTGACGCCGTTCGGCCAGCTTGACGGCGACCGGCGGGACGCAGTCATCTATACGACTTTGGTTTTTTTGTGCATTTAACTACATTACCATTTATTGCGATACTACTCTTTCGTCCGACTCAAGTCAAGGGAAAAACGAGGCGGGGGGAATTTGCAGTTTTAATCAATTAATTCAAGCTATTGACCCCTTGTGGGCCCAGGCCGCCGCCGGCCGGCCGACCTTTATTTTCGGCTTCGGACCGGGAAAATCGCGAATCTGGAAAAAAAATTTTTGTCCGCAAAAAATCCAATTATTTAGCTCAGTTAGCCTGGCTCGGGCGGCCGCGGAGGCCGTCAGTTTCGGGCTGTTTCCGCCCCTTTTCGGCCTCGCGGGCCTCCCGGCCCGAAAAAAGCCCCAAAAAGGTTTGCCAAATTCGACGAAATGCGTTAAGCTGACGTTCATGACCATTCGCCGCCGCTCGTCGAACCGCCGCCCCCAACCGGGCCATTTTTTTCCAGGCCGCCGCCTGGCGCTCCTTCGCGCGTCGACTCGGCGGCGTCACGCCGGCCTCGCGGCCGCCGCGCGCCGGCCTCCCGGCGGCCGGCTGGCGGGAGCTCCCGACGCGCCATGACGGTGAAGCCGCGGCAAATACACGAGTACGTTCCGGGCAAGCAGGCCACCTTGGCCCATATGATCGCCAATCCCAGCGCCGAGCTGTGCCGCCAGATCGGAGTCGAGCCGCGCGGCGCCATCGGCCTGATGACCGTCACGCCGGGCGAGGGGGCCATCATAGCCGCCGACGCCGCCGACAAGGCCGGGGACGTCAAGCTCGAATTCGTCGACCGTTTCACCGGCTGCCTGATCTTCACCGGCGACGTGGCTTCGGTCGACAGCGCCCTGCGCGGCGCCATCGCGGCCCTCGTCGACGTGCTGAGCTTCGATCCGGCGCCCGTCACGCGGACCTAGGGGCGGCTTCTTGGTCCGCTCAGGCCCGCTCATGGTCATCGGCCCGGTGGCCGCCGGCAAGACCTCGCTTCTGGCGGCCCTGGGGCTCGGTCCGAACGACGTGTCCAAAACCCAGGCCCTGACGTACTACGCCGGCCAGTCCATCGACACGCCCGGCGAGATGCTGTCCATTCCGCGGTTTTACAACGCCCTGATTCTAAACTCCTCGCGGGCGTCGGCCATCCTGATGGTCATGGACGGACGCCGCGCGATCTGGCTGCCGGTCAAGCTAAGCCTGGCCCTCAAGGCGCCGGTGATCGGCGTGGTCACCAAGACGGACATCGCCGACTCGGTCTCGCTCGACCGGGCCGTCCATTCCTTGACGACGGCCGGAGCGGAGCGGATATTCAAGGTGTCGAGCGTGACCGGCCAAGGCCTCGACGAGCTGCGCGCCTGCCTTTTGCAGTCGGCCGACGGGCAGCTGCGGCGCAGCTTGCGCGCCGCCCCCCTCGAACCTTAGGCGGCCGGCCTCGAAAAGCCCGCCCCGGGCTCGACGGCCAGTCGGACTCGGACTCGGACGCGCGAGCCGCCGGCCGGCGCCAAAGGCCGGCCGCCGCCAGCGGCGGAGAGTTGAACCTTGCCGCGGCGGGGTTCGCCAAATCAAGATTGGAGCCTTTAAATTGGAACCGCAAGCCCAAGGATCTCAAACTTAAGCTCGAGCTTGAAGCCGACGAGGGCGGACGCGGCCCGTCGTCGGCTTCTTAGGCCGGCCGCGGCTTCCCTCACGAGCCGCGCCGCCGGCCGCTCGCCCTCCGGCGGGCTTTCGGCGAGAGCCGGCCGCCCTCGGCGGCGCATCTTGGAGGTAGCCGTGATTTTGAAGACCAAAATGGCCGGACAGGTCTATGCGTTCAAAAACTTGACCGACGTGCTGGCCAAGGCCAACGACGAAAAGTCGGGCGACGTTCTTTTGGGCCGGGCCGCCAGCACCGTCACCGAGCGCACCGCCGCCCGCATGGTCCTGTCGAGGGCGACCTTGGAGGACATTTACGAAAACCCGGTGCTGCCGCCTGAAAAGGACGAAGTTTCCCGGGTCCTCAAGGAGGACCTGAGCCTGGGCATATACAGGCGCGTCAAGGGCTGGACCGTGGGCGAGCTGAGAAACTGGCTGCTGTCGCACGAGACCGGCGGCGAGGACATTTTGCGGATATCCCGCGGGCTGGAGGCCGAAGCCGCCGCCGCCGTGGCCAAGATCATGACGGCCATGGATCTGGTTTACGCGGCCTCCAAGATCAAGGTGCCCTCGACGTGCGCGACCACCATCGGCCTGCCCGGGACGCTGTCGTTCCGCAACCAGCCCAACCACCCCGCGGACGACCTCAAGGGCATCATAGCCTCCTTGGCCGAGGGGGTCTCCTACGGCTCCGGCGACGCCGTCTTCGGCGTCAACCCCGTCGAGGACACCGTGGACAACACCAAGGCCATTTTGGACGCGCTGTGGGATTTCATGCAGCGCCATGAGATCCCCACCCAAAACTGCGTGCTGGCCCACGTGACCACCCAGATGCAGGCCGTCGAAAAGGGCGCCCGCGCCTGCTGCCTATTTCAGAGCCTGGCCGGCACCCAGCTGGCCAACGACGGCTTCGGCGTCAACGCGGCCATCCTCCGGGAGGCCTACGACTGCATCCACACCCTAGGCCAGGCCCCGGGCCCCAATCTGCTTTATTTCGAGACCGGCCAGGGTTCCGAGCAGTCCATCGACGCCGACGGCGGCGTGGATCTGATGACCCTCGAGGCTCGCTGCTACGGCCTCGCCAGGGTGTTCAAGCCCTTCATGCTCAACAACGTCTCGGGCTTCATCGGGCCGGAAACCCTCTACGACGGCCGCCAAATCTTGCGGGCCACCCTGGAGGACCATTTCATGGGCAAGCTGCTGGGCATCCCCATGGGCATGGCCCCCTGCTACACCAATCACACCAAAATCAACCAGGACGATCAGGAAATGGCCACCATGCTGGCGGCCATGGCCGGCGCCAATTATTACATGGGCGTGCCCGTCGGCGACGACGTCATGCTGGCCTATCAGGACACCAGCTTTCACGACGACGCCGCCCTCCGGGAGATCCTGGGCCTGACCCCCGCCCCGGAGTTCTTCGAGTGGCTGAAAAAGCGGGAGCTCATGGACGAGAAGGGACGCCTGACGGCCAAGGCGGGCGACGCCTCGCTGTTTCTGTGAGCCGCCGGACGAGCCGGCCGGCCTGAGCTTGCCCGGGCCCGCGCCGAACGTCGACAATCAACACCTCATGGGGGTTGGACGATGGTTTCCGAAAACGACATCAGACGCTACGTCGCCGAAATATTGCAGGACCTAGCCGGCCAGGCGCCGCCCGTCGCGGCCGCGGCCGTCCGCTCGGCCGGGTCCGAGGAAATTTTGCCCGACATCACCGAGATCGATCTCTCAGAAGTCATAAACGTGCCTTCGCCGCACAACCTCGAGGCCCTCAAGGCCGTCAAGAAGATCACGCCGGCCAGAATCGGCGTCGGTCGCGCCGGGCCCCGCTACCTGACGGACACTTTGCTGAGGTTCAGGGCCGATCACGCCGTGGCCATGGACGCGGTGTTCAACGAAATACCAGCCGACTGGATCGCCCGCCACAACTTGCCTCAGTTTCGCACCAAATGCGACACCAAGGACGTCTACCTGACCAGGCCCGATCTGGGCCGGCGCTTCGACGCCGAGACGGCGGCCAAGATCAAGGCTCACGTGGGCGCCCTCGCCAAAATCGTCGTCTTCATCGCCGACGGGCTGTCGACGACGGCGGTGACCGCCAACGCCATCGACTGCCTCAAGGCCATGACCGACGGCCTGGCGGCCTCGGGACTGAAAACCTCGCCGCCCTTCCTGGTCCAGTACGGCCGGGTGGGCTCCGAAGACGACGTCAGCGAAATCGTCGGCGCCGAGGTGGTGGTCTGCCTCATAGGCGAGCGGCCTGGTCTGGCGACCGCCGAGAGCATGTCGGCCTACTTGTGCTACAAGGCCTATCACGACATCCCGGAGGCCAAAAGAACCGTGGTCTCGAACATTCACCGCGGCGGCACCCCGGCCGTGGAGGCCGGCAGCTACCTGGCCGACATCGTCAAGCTCATGCTGGAGAAGAAGGCCAGCGGGCTCGATCTTAAGCTCTAGCCGCCTCGGCCGGGCCCCTTTGGGCGGCCCGCCGTTTTCCGGCTCATCAGGAGAGGCCTCACAATGGCAAAGCACGATCCCCTAAAGACCACCATTCTGGCCGCCAAGATCATCCCCAACGTCAGCGCCGAGCTGGCCCGCGATCTTGGTCTCAAGCCCGGCGTCAAAAGCCTGGGCCTGGTGACGGCCGACTGCGACGACGTGACCTACACCGCCCTCGACGAAGCCACCAAGATGGCCGACGTCGAGGTCGTCTACGCCAAGAGCTTCTACGGCGGGGCCGCCAACGCCAACACCAAGCTGGCCGGCGAGATCCTGGGCGTCCTGGCCGGACCCAATCCGGCCGAGATCAGAAGCGGGCTCAACGCCCTGAAAGCCTTCATCGACAACGAGGCCTGGTTCGTCTCGGCCAACGACGACAACACCATCATATACTACGCCCATTGCATCTCGCGGTCCGGCAGCTACCTTTCCAAGGCCGCCAACGTCAAGGAAGGCGACTCGCTGGCCTACCTCATCGCCCCGCCGCTGGAGGCCGTCTACGCGCTGGACATGGCCCTGAAGGCCGCCGACGTCCGCCTGGCCGCCTTCTACGGCCCGCCTTCGGAGACCAACTTCGGCGGCGGGCTGCTGACCGGCAGCCAGTCGGCCTGCAAGGCGGCCTGCGACGCCTTCGGAGCGGCCGTGGAGTTCGTGGCCGACAACCCGACCGCCTACTGAGCCCGTCCGTCAGGACCGTGGGCCTGGGGACGGGCCCACGGCCGACCCCGTCGGACGGCTCCGTCAGGAGCGCGACTTATGACCGTTGACGTCAGGGACCGGGATCTGGTGTCCGTCCAGGAGGCCAGAAACTTGGTCCGGGCCGCCCTGGCGGCCCAAGAGATCTACCGCCAGCTCGATCAGCGGGCCGTCGACGCGGCCGTGGAGGCCGCGGCGGCGGCGGCCGAGGCCGAGGCCGTCCGCCTGGCCAAGATGGCCCGCGAAGAGACCGGCTTCGGACGCTGGGAGGACAAGGTCGTCAAGAACCTCTTCGCCTCCCGCGAAGTCCTCAATCACATCCGCCCGATGAAGACCGTGGGCGTCATCCGCGAGGTCCCGGAAAAGCGCTTCTTCGAGGTGGGCGTCCCGGTGGGGCTGGTGACGGCCCTGATACCCTCGACCAATCCCACGTCGACGACCATCTTCAAAGCTCTCATCGCCCTTAAGGCCGGCTGCGCCGTCATCTTCTCGCCCCACCCCAGCGCCCGGGGCTGCATCCTCGAGACGGTGGACGTCCTGAGGCGAGCTCTGGCCGCCCGCGGCCTGCCGGCCGATCTGCTGTCGTCGCTGACCATGCCCACCAAGGAGGCCACGCGCGCCTTGATGACCCACCCTCGGATGAACCTCATCCTGGCCACCGGGGGCAACGCCATGGTCCAGGCGGCCTACAGCTCCGGCACGCCCGCCATCGGCGTCGGACCTGGCAACGGACCGGCCTACATCGAAAAGAGCGCCGACATCCCGCTGGCCGTCAAGCGCATCTTCGACTCGAAAACCTTCGACAACGGCACCATCTGCGCCTCGGAGCAGTCCATCGTCACCGAGGCGTCCATCCGCCGGGAGGTCATGGCGGAGGTGACCCGCCAAGGCGGCCACTTCCTGCCGCCGGGCGACTCGGAGCGGGTCGAGCGCATCCTCATGGGCCCCGGGGGCACGATGAACGCCAAGCTGGTGGGCCGCTCGGCGCGGCACATCGCCGAGGCGGCCGGGGTGGCCGTGCCGGCCGACGCGCGAGTGCTGCTGGGCCAGGAGACGAGAGTGGGCGAGAAATTCCCCTATTCCCGCGAAAAGCTCATGCCGGTCTTGGGCTTCTTTGTCGAGGAAAACTGGGAAAAGGCCTGCCTGAAATGCATCGAGATCCTCTCTTTGGAAGGCGCCGGCCACACCATGGCCATCCATTCCCGAGACGAGGCCGTCATCAGGGAGTTCGGGCTCAAAAAGCCGGTCTCGCGCCTCGTGGTCAACGCCCCGGCCGCCTTGGCGGCCATCGGCGCGGCCTCGGCCCTGGAGCCGTCGCTGACTCTGGGCTGCGGGGCCATCGGCCGCAACTCGACCTCCGACAACGTGGGCCCGCTGAACCTCATCAACGTCAAACGCGTGGCCTACGGCCTCAAGGAGATCGAGGAACTGCGGCCGGCCGTCGCCGAGCCGCTCGCCGACCGGACCGACGTGTTCGACGAGCTGGTCCGCCGTGTCATGGCCAAGCTGGACTTGTCCCGGCTGTCATAGCCGACTCGGGCCCGACGGCCGAGCCCTGCGGGCCTCGCCGGCGCCAGGGCCGCCTTGTCGGGTCGACGCCGGGCCGGCTTGCCGACGCGCCGGCGATTATTCCTAGGCGACAACCGCCCTCCGGTCTCCGAACGGAAGCCGCGGAGGACTGAACTTAGCGTGACGGGCCGCCAGGCCCAGGCCGCCCGAGGCGGCCTCAAGGAGGAAAGAAATGGCAACGGGCAATCAGCAAGCCTTGGGCTTGATAGAGACCAAAGGCCTGGTCGGGGCCATCGAGGCGGCCGACGCCATGGTCAAGGCCGCCAACGTGACCCTCATCGGCAAGGTCTTGGTGGGGGGCGGCCTGGTGACCGTCATGGTCAGAGGCGACGTGGGGGCCGTCAAGGCGGCCACCGACGCCGGCGCGGCCGCGGCCGGCCGGGTCGGCGAGCTCAAGAGCGTCCACGTCATCCCCAGGCCGCATCAGGAGGTCGAGTTCATCCTGCCGACCTTGGAGACCGCGCCCAAGGCCTGAGCTCATGACCGCGGCGACCGCGAGGGAATTGCCGTCGGCTAAACGCAAGGACGGCTCGAATGAAGCTCAAGTCCGCCCATAAGCCCGACCCCGTCGGCCGGGCCGCCGAACCGCCTCCGAAGGCGACGGCCGACGCCCGGCCGCGCGCCGACAAGGCCGCCGACAAGACCGTCGATAAGGCCGCCGACAAGAGCGCGGCCAAAAACGCCAAGCGGTCCGCCCCGGCGGCGGCCGGACCGCCCGACGTCAAGCCGCCGGCCGGCGACGAAGACAATAAGAAGAGGACTTTAGACATGGCCAACGATTCTAGGGCCTTAGGGCTGATCGAAACCAAGGGTCTGGTGGGAGCCGTCGAGGCGGCCGACGCCATGGTCAAGGCCGCCAACGTGACCCTCATCGGCAAGGTCCAGGTGGGCGGCGGCCTGGTGACCGTCATGGTCAGAGGCGACGTGGGGGCCGTCAAGGCGGCCACCGACGCCGGCGCGGCCGCGGCCGGCCGGGTCGGCGAGCTTTTAAGCTGCCACGTCATCCCCAGGCCGCACCCAGAGGTGGAGTTCAACCTGCCCAAGCTGGAAGGCTAGGCGCACCAGCCGGAGGACGCGTGACCGACCCCGGACGCGCGGCCGACCGCGACGAGCCGCCCTTCGGGGAGGTCCCCGACCTCGTCGACCGGCCGCCCAGCGTCGCCGACCCGGCCGCCTTTCTCGACGAGCTCGCCGACCGCCTCACGCTCCCCGTCCCGCCGCAGCCGGGGCAGGCGCTGCGCGTGGGGCTCGACCTGGGCACGGACTCCATCGTGCTGGTCGCGCTGGACGCCGAGGGCCGGCCGCTAGGCTTGGCCCGCCGCGAGGCCTCGGCGGTCCGCGACGGGCTGGTGGTGGACTTCGAGGCCGCCAGGTCCGTCACGTCGTCGCTCAAGGCCACGCTTGAGAGCCGCCTGGGCGTCAAGCTTCGTCACGCGGCCGTGGCCGTTCCGCCGGGCACCTCCGAGCGCGATTCGGCCACCCACCGTCACGTCGCCGAAGCGGCCGGCCTGGAGACGACGGCCGTCTGGAACGAGCCGGAGGCCGCCAATCTGGTGCTGGGCCTCATTGACGGGGCGGTGGCCGATCTCGGCGGCGGCACCACGGGCGCGGCGATTTTCCGCCGAGGCCGCCTGATCAAGTCCTTCGACGAGCCCACGGGCGGGCATCATCTGACGCTGACCTTGGCCGGACGCTTTCGCCTCGACTTCGAGGCGGCCGAGTCCTTCAAGCTCGCGCCGGAGAATCGGGCGGTCGTGGCCGCCGTGACGGCCCCCGTGCTGTCCAAGATGGGCCTCATTCTCAAGGCCGGCTTGGCCGGCCATGTGGTCAAGGAGCTGATCCTGGCCGGCGGCTGCTCCGCCGCCCCGCAGGCCGGCCCCATCGTGGCCCGAGAAACCGGCCTTAAGGTCCGGGTGGCCCACCGGCCCGACCTGGTCACCCCGGCAGGCATCGCGCTGGGCTGTCCGGCCGCCGGGCCCGACGAGCCTTTCTGAGAGCCGAGCCGGCGGCCCTTGGCCGGCCTGGAGCTTTTGGCGCGCCTCGGCCTCGCCAAAGCCCCTCAGGCGCCTCGCCGAGCTCTTGAGGGGCCAAGTCCAGGCCGAGCCGCCCGACGCCTTCGCCCGCCCCGAACCTTCGGGATTCGACGAACCCGGCGCCAAGGAGAGAAGACATGCAGATCGACGACGCCTTGGTCGAACTCGTGACGACCGAAATCCTCAAGCGCCTCAAGGCCGCCTCCGACGGGGCCGCCGTCCCGGCGCCCAGGACGCCCCTTTTGACGGTCGGCTCTCTCGACGGACTCGCGCCGCAAACGCGCGCCGCCCTGGAGGCCCGCCACGAGATCACGCCGGCCGAAGGCAGGGAACCGGGCCAATGGCCCCCGGCCCCGGTTTTGCTGACGTCCTTGGGGCTCCAGGCCTTGGTGCGGACAGCCCAAGGCGACGAAGGCTGCACCGTCGAAGGCATGGTCCTTTTGTCGGCGCTGCTGGAGGGCCGGCGAGCCGTGGCCCTCGAAGAGGGCCTGGTCTGGCGGCGACACAAGGACACCGCCCCGCGGTCGCTCGTTTCCGTTTATCTGGCTTGCGAGGCCGCTCTCAAGAACGCGGGCTTGCGGATCGTCGATGAAAGCCGCCTGCTGGACGCCCTCGCCGACCCGGCCGCCGGCCGGCCGTCGAACTTGACGCCGTTGCCGCCGAACTTGACGCCGAACTTGACGCCCCGAACCCGCGTGCTGACTGAAACCAGGGTCCAGGAGCTCTTTCCGCCCTCTACCGGCCCCGAGGCTCGCGTCCTGAGGCTGACGCCGGGCGACGTGCTGACGCCGCTGGCCCGCGACTGGCTGTTGGCCAAGAAAATCGCCGTCGTCGCCGGCTGAACCGACCGGCCGAATTGGCCGAGACGGTCGGACCGGGCGACAGGGCCAAGCCCCTTTGCTTACCTCAACGACGGAAAACCTCATGATCATAGGCAAGGTTTTAGGCAACGTCTGGGCCACCAAGAAAGACCCCAAGCTCGACGGCCGCAAGCTGCTGGTGGTCAAGACGTTCGGCGGAATCGGCGCGGAGACCATCGTAGCCGTGGACACCATCGGCGCGGGCGCGGGCGACGACGTGCTGGTGACCAAAGGCAGCGTGGCCCGCAATTCCCTGGGCGATCACGACAGCCCCGTGGACGCCGTGGTCGTGGGCATCATCGACAGCTTGGAAGTTGACGAAAAACTGCTGAAATAGCGGCGAGCGCGGCCTCGCGGGGCCGCCTCCTCCCTCCGCCGGCCAGCGGTCGTCGTCGCGACGACGCGCGACCGGCCCGACCCATCGCCGACCAGACAAAGCGCCGCAAAGCGGACGGGTGAGCCATATGAGCGAAATTGACAAAAAAGAGCTGGAAAAACTGGTCCGCAAGGTGCTGACCGAGATCTTGGCCGCCGGCCCGGCCGGCGGATCCAAGACGGTCGACCCCAGCGGCGTGATGAGCGTGCGGACCGCCGAGATCAAGCCCGAGCCCTTCGACACCGGCAAGCCCGGCGACAAGGTTTTCCTCAAGGACATCTCCACCCTCCAGGAAAGCCCCAGGGTGGGCTTCGGGGTCATGGAAATGGACCGCTCGACCTTCAAGTGGACTCTGAACTACGACGAGGTCGACTACATCATCGACGGACAGCTCGACATCCTCATCGACGGCCGCAAGGTCTCCGGCCAGACCGGCGACGTGATCTTCATCCCGGCCAAGAGCACCATCGAGTTTTCGACTCCTGGCTTTACGCGTTTTTTCTACGTCGTCTACCCGGCCAACTGGTACGAGCAATGAGCCTGACCGGCCAGCCGCTGACCATTGTTTGATTTGATTGAACTTGATTGAACTTGGTTGAACTTGGTTGGTTGGTTGGTTGGTTGGTTGGTTGGTTGGTTGGCCGGCGGCCGGCCTTTTCGTCGCCGCCGTTCTCAAGCAGGAGGGCACATGAAAGCGCTGACCGAAACGGAGCTCAGGCGCATCCTGATGGACCGCACGGTGCCCGCCTGGACCGTGCCCGCCGGAGTGGTGCCGACGCCTGCGGCTCTGGACTTCCTCAAAGAGCGCAACATCAAGGTCGTCTGGGAGGAGCCCGGGGTCGGCGCGCGCGACGGCATGTTCAAGCCGCTGCCGCCTGGGACCTTCATGGGGCCCGGCGGCGAGGTCTTGGACCATAAGCCCGAGGGCCTGACCCACCTCAACGGCCGCCGGCTCGTGCCCAAAAATCACCCCGTCATCATCTGGCGCGGCCGCCTCGACTCGCTGTGCGCCAAAATCATCTCAGCCCAGCATCTTGGCGTCGAGGCTGGACGCGAAGATTTCACGACCGAGCTCGAAGAAATTTTGAACTTCGTCCGGGCTCTTTTGCCAGCCGAGCTGCGCGGCGAAAAAGTTCCCGAGTTCAAGCTGGCGGGCCTCGACGCGCAGGCGGTGCGCGAGCGCAGCCACAACCCGGTCAAGTATTTCGGGCACCGCCACCTGAAGGCTTCTTGGCGGATGGGCCGCTTGTCGACGGCCCTCAACGAGCTCAGAAGCGAGGTCCGGCAGGTCGAGCTGGCCGCGGCCGCGGCCTTCCAGGACGAATTCGGCCGGTCGGACCGTGACGACGTCATCATGGCCCTCAACCGGCTCTCGAGCCTGTTTTACGTGCTGATGTTCAAGTATCTGCCCCCAGGCTTCACGCCTGAGCATTCGGGCATCTGAGCGGGCGGGAACTGCGACGATGGCCGAGAGCCTTGTCAGCGTGGGCATCGATTTGGGCACCACCACCACCCAAATCATTTTCAGCCGCCTGACCATGGAAAATGTGGCCGGAGCAGCCTCGGTGCCCCGGATTCGCATCGTCGAAAAGGAAATCGTCCATCAAGGCGAGATCCGATTCACGCCCCTGCTGGGCCCCGCCGTCATCGACGCCGAGGGGGTGCTGCGCATCGTCGAGGAGGAGTACCGTCTCGCCGGCTTCAAGCCGGCCGACGTCTCGGCCGGGGCGGTCATCATCACCGGCGAGACGGCCCGCAAGGAAAACAGCCAGGCCGTGCTGCGGACCTTGAGCGGCCTGGCCGGGGACTTCGTGGTGGCCACCGCCGGCAGCGATCTTGAAAGCATCCTGGCCGGCCGCGGGGCCGGCACGGCCGAAATGAGCAAAAACGCCCCCGGCCGGGCTCTGGCCAACCTCGACATCGGCGGCGGCACCACCAACACGGCCGTCTTCATCGACGGCCGCCCGGCCGACACCTCGTGCCTGGACATCGGCGGCCGCCAAATCGTCGTGGACCAGGCGACGCTTCGCCTCCGGCGCGTCGCCCCCAAGGTCCAGAAGCTGGCCGCCGGGCTGGGCCTGAGGCTGGAGGAAGGCGAGCCGGCGCAGCTGGCTGACTTGACGAAAATCTGCGAGCGTCTGGCTCTGATCATGGCCCAGTCGCTGGGCTTGGGGCTGACGCCCGCCACGCGGGCCCAAGCGGAGGCCGACTTGGCGCTTTTCGTGACCGCCCACCCTCTCAACGAGCTGCGGCCCTTGGCCGGGCTGACCTTCTCCGGCGGAGTGGCCGACTTCGTCTACGCCGACGAGGAGCCGGCCGACCCTTTCATGTATGGCGACGTCGGCCCGTTGCTGGGCCGGGCCGCGCGCCGCTGCGAAGCCTTCCAGGCCGTGCCGCGGCTTCGGCCGGCCGAAACCATCAGAGCCACCGTGGTGGGGGCCGGCTCGAACTCCCTGGAGCTCAGCGGCTCGACCGTCACGGTGAGCGACCCGAGCGTTTTGCCGCTGAAAAACTTGCCCATCCTCAAGCTCAGTCCCGACGACGAGGCCGACGGCTGCCGCTGGTTCAGCTCCCGGCTCAGCGAGAAGATCGCCTGGTTCAAGGAGGGCGAGACCGGCGGCTATCAGCCTTTGGCGGTGGCCTTCAAGGGCCCGAAAAACCCCTCCTACGAGGAGGTCCTCTTTCTGCGCGACCGCCTGCTTGAAGGCCTTGACGACTACTTGGCCGGCAGCGATCTGCTGGTGGTGGTCGCCGAGGAGGATTTGGCCAAAAGTCTCGGGTTGACCCTGAAGGCGGCCTTGCCGGGCAAGACGGTCATCGCGCTCGATTCCGTCAGGGTCGAAAACGGCGACTACATCGACGTGGGCCAGCCCGTGGTCAACGGCCGGGTGGTGCCGGTGGTGGTCAAAACGCTTATTTTCGGGCGTTGAACTTAGGCCGCCGTCGGACGTCCGCCAGGCCGAAGGCCGACGATCAAACGGCGCTCTCGCCAAAACGGGGCTTTTGCATGGACAAGGCCGAATTCATCTCCGCCGTGGCCGCGGCCGGCGTGGTCGGCGCCGGCGGGGCGGGCTTTCCCGCCGCCGTCAAGCTCAATTCCTCGCCGGAGTGGATCCTCGTCAACGGCGCCGAGTGCGAGCCGTTGCTGAAGGTCGACCAGCAGCTGGCCGAAGCGGAGGCCGACCGTCTGGCGCGGGCCTTGGAGGTCTTGACGGCGGCGCTGGGCGCCAAGGGCGGCGTCTTTGCGATCAAGGAGAAATACGGCCGCGCGGTGGAAGCCTTGCGGCGCGCGACCGCCGCCCGGCCGACGCTGTCGGTCAAGACTTTGGGCAATTATTATCCCATGGGCGACGAGCAGGTGCTGGTCTACGAGGTTCTGGGCCGCATCGTGCCCGAAGGCGGCCTGCCGCTGGCCTGCGGAACGGTGGTGGTCAACGTCGAGAGCCTGCTTAACATGGCCGCGGCCTTGGAGGGCCGGCCGGTGACCGAGACTTGGCTCACCGTGACCGGCGAGGTCAAGCGGCCGGCCACCTACAAGGTCCCGCTGGGCGTGTCCATCTCCGAGATCATCGAGGCCAGCGGCGGAGCGCTCGTCCCGGACCCGACGGTCATCAACGGCGGCCCCATGATGGGCCGTCTCGAAGAGGATTTGTCCAGCCCGGTGACGAAGGCCACCAAAGGCCTGATCGTCCTCGACCGCCGCCACCCTCGGGCCGAGGCCAAGCGCCGCCGTCTGTCGGACATGCTCCGGACGGCCAAGGCGGCCTGCTGCCACTGCATGTTCTGCACCGAGCTATGCCCCCGCAACCTGCTTGGGCACCGTCTCCACCCTGACCGCCTCATGCGCCTGGCCTCCTACGGCCAGGTCGGCGACGGCCCCGAGACGGCCTTCGGCGCCTTTCTGTGCTGCGAGTGCGGGCTGTGCGAGCAGGCCTGCGTCATGGGGCTCCAGCCCTGGCGCCTCAACCGTGAGCTCAAGGGCCAGCTGGGTCCAGCCGCGGCCAAAAGCTTTCAGAAGAGGACCCCGACGGCGGTCAACCGCTTCCGCGAACTGCGCCGCTTTCCCATTCCCCGGCTGGTCCAGCGGCTGGGGCTGAGCGCCTACGAGGGCCTCAAGGCGCCCCTGACGCCCTATCCCGGTCGCGTCGAGCGGGTGCGCCTGGCGCTGAAGCAGCATCTGGGCGTCCCCTGCCGGCCCCTGGCGGCGCCAGGCGACGTGGTGGCTTTGGGCCAGCTTGTGGCCGCGCCGCCCGAAGGCGCCTTGGGGGCGCCCGTCCACGCGAGCTTGGCCGGCGTCGTCGAAAGCGTCGACGAAAAGTTCGTCGTCGTCGCCGCGCGGCCGTTCCCCGCAACTCCTCCCGCGGCCCAGGGCGGCCGCCGCCAAGCGTGATCTCATGAGCTCCGCCTTAGGATTGATCGAATTCAAGACCGTCCCGGTGGCCGTGGAGGCCACCGACGAGATGCTCAAAGCCGCCGAGGTCGAGTTGCTGCTGGCCTCGCCGACGTGCCCGGGCAAGTTCGTGACCATCGTGGCCGGCGAGACGGCCGACGTCGCCGTCGCGGTGGCCAAAGGCGCCGACTGCGGCGGGGAGTTCGTGATCGACTCGCATGTCTTGACCAACGTCGATCCCCAAGTGCTCCCGGCCATCTCCGGAACCACCCAGCCGGAGACCTTGGGCGCCTTGGGCGTTTTGGAGACCTTCGCGGCCGTCTCGGCCGTGCGGGCCGGCGACGCGGCGGCCAAGACGGCCAGAATCTGTCTGCTGGAGATCCGTCTGGCTCGCGGCCTGGGCGGCAAGGGCGAAGTTTTCTACACCGGCGAGCTGGGCCAGGTCGAGGCGGCCCAAAAGGCCGTCGAGGAGCGCTTGGGCCGCGACGGCGGCCTGGTGAGTTCGGTGGTCATTGCCCGGCCTCACAAGGCCCTGTGGCCGTTCATCGTTTGAGGCGGGCGTCGGGACAGCCTATCGAGGCTGGCGGCTTTGGGGCTTTCGTCCGGAGGCCTCAAGCGTGACGGCTAGCAGCCCGCGGGGCCTCCGAACGTGCCCTGGCGGCTTTGGCTCGGCCTTCGAAAAAAACGAACACGAAGCGGCCGACCCGATCGCGACGAGGCCCGCCAGCGCAGCCGGCGGGCCTCGCCTGCTTCAAAACCCTGCTCGCCCTGGAAGCGACGAAACGCCTGGGGCAGGAGGCGATTGGCCCTCCGGCCAGACCGCTGGAGCGGCGGCGGTCGGGGGCGGACCGGGCGCGGGCTTGACCAAAGGCCTGGTCCATAGGGCCACGGACGAGAAAGCCGGCGGCGGGGGCAAGGGACGGGCCGGACGGGCCCTGAGGCCTTGGCCGCGCGCTTGAGGTCCTCTGGCTATGGCGCCGGCGGCGGGTCGCTTGACGGCCCGCAGGACTGCGACGCCGAGCCAGACGGCGGACCTTGCGACGAGCTTGGCGTCGAATTTGACGTCGGGCTTGGCGTCGGGCCGGACGGCCCGGCCCGTTGACTTAAAAAAAGATATTTGGACAGAGTGTAGCAGCAGTTGTACAGGCACAAGGCCCAAGTCGTCGGTCCGCCCAAAAAGCCCAGCTGACAGACGAACGTTTTGCCGAAAGCCGTCGCCGCCCTGATCGCCGCCTTGAGGGCCGTGGCCCGGCGGCCGGCTTGGGCCGCTTCGACGGCCCAGAGCTTGGCGTATTTGACGAGCTTTTCCAGAAACTGGCTCCAGTCGCGATAAGTGCGGTGCTCCAAAGCCCCGCCTAGCCGGACCACGGGGCAAAGGCTGACGGGCCGCTCGTGCACCAGGCCTTCCCAGCGGACTTCGCGGCGCGGAAACAGCCTCACGACTCGATCGGCGGCCAGGGGGCCGAAGCGCTGGCGGCGGCCGAAGGCGAAGTTGCGGCGGAGGCAGGAGCCGCAGACCGGCGCGGCGCGGGCCGTCGCCCGCTCGATCGTCCGCTCGACGGAACGGGCCAGGGTCGGAGTGAAGCGTTCGTCCGCGTCGAGAAAGAAGACCCAATCGGCCTGGGACTTTTCAAGCGCGAAGTTGCGCTGGGCGGCGAAGCTGTCGAGCCGACGGTCAAAAACCGCCGCCCCGGCGGCCCCGGCCAGGGCGACGGTCTCGTCGTCGCTGCCGTCGTCGATCACCGTCACGCCCGGCGGCTCGGCGAAGCTTTTAAGGCTGTCCAAACAGGCAGGCAGGTTGACGGCTTCGTTCTTGGTCAGTATTATGACGTCCAATGACATGACGACTCGACAATCTCGCCGCTCGGCGGCTGAATAAATTTCGAGCGCCGGCCGACGCCGAAATAATGACGGACCGGCGGCGGACCGGCGGAGTAGCCGGCCGCAAGGGGCGGTGGAGAAGTGACCAAAATAGGCCTCGCTTTGCAAAACTGCGCCCCGCTCGCAGGACCGCGCCTGCTGGCGGCCATGGCCTTCGTCGGCGTCTTCGCCCGCGGTTGGGTCAACTTGGCCTACGCCCTGCTGGCGGCTTGGGGTCTGCTTTTTTGGGCCGCCGGCAGCCGCCTGCCCCGGCGTCCCTGCCCGCCCTTGCCCCGGGCCTGGGCGTGGGGGGCGGCCATCTTCGCCGGAACCTGCCTTCTGGCCTCCCTGGCCGGCGGCGACCCCTGGCGCAGCTTGCGCCACACGGGGACCATGCTCTACTTGCTGGCGGCCTTTCCCCTGACTTGGCTGGCCTTGAGCCAGAAGCCGGAGACGAGCCGCGTCCTGCCGACGCTGTGGGCCCTGGGGCTGGCGGTCAGCGCCGTCATCGTCCTGCGGCAGGCCGGCTGGACTCTCGCCTGCATTCGCGCCAAGTCCCACCTGGGCGTCATCGAGCTGGGCGCCGTCCTGGGCCAGCTGACGCCCGTCATGGTCGGCGCCCTGGCGCTGGCCCTCAAGAAGGGCGACCGCCGGCGCGTCGCGCTGCACCTGGCGAGCCTGGCCGCCGCCGCCGTCTGCCTGGCCGTCAGCTGCTCTCGCATAGGCCTGATCGCCGCCGCCGCGCTCTCGGCCCTGACCTTGGCGGTCAACTGGCGGAGCTTGAGCCGCCGGGTCAGGCTGGCGGCCCTGCTGCTGGCCGGCGCGGCCGCGCTGGGGACGACCCTCAACGACGACGTCTTCGTCCGCTTCGCCGAAATGACCGAATCCCAAGGCAACTTTTCCAACGACGTGCGCTACTCGCTTTGGCGGCACGGCTGGCGGAGCTTCCTGCAGCATCCCATCCTGGGCGCCGGCCCCGACGCCGTGCCCAGCCCCTCGCCGGAGCTGCTGCCCCGGCGTCACGACGGCTCGCTGATTCAACTGGGGCCCTACACCGGTGCCCATCAAATCCCGGCCACCGTGCTGGCGGAAAGCGGGCTGGTCGGTTTTTTGGGCTTTCTGGCCCTTCATCTGGCGCCGCTTTGGGCTCTCGGTCGCCGGCTGCGCTCGCCGGACCCGGAGACCTTCTTCTGGGCCTGGGCGGCCGTGGCCGTGGCCGGACAGCTGGCCCTCAACGGGCTCATCGACCAAGTCTTCGGCCTCAAGCCCTTAATGTACATATATTGGTGCGTGACGGCCACGGCTTTGTGGCTGCCGCGCCAACGGGCGGCGGAGGCGCTGAGGTCCTCCGCGTCCGCGCGATAGGCGACGCCGGACGCCGCGCGACGCGGCCGCCCGCGCTTCCGGCCGAACGGCTCGTGGAAGGCGGCCGGCTCAAGCCGCGCCCCCCAATATACGCCAAATAATCCTCCTGAAAAACCCCGCGCCCCTGACGCCCTGACGAACGGCGCGCTTCGGCCTCTTGAGCGGCCTCTTGAGCGGCTTCGAGGCGGACTCGAAAAAATAGTCCGGCCAGGCCGTTTTCCGGATTCGGAAGTCCGATCTCCGATAATTGTCGCGCCCGACAGGCCGCCGCAGGCCGGGCTTTCGGCGAAGGCCGTCGGCTCCGACGTGGCCTGAAGCGGCATGGCGGCCTGAAAAGGCATGGCAGCCTGAAAAGGCGTGGCGTGGCTTCCGATTGAAGGGAGCTGGCCTCGGGTTCTACGCGCGCCCCCGCTTGCGTCCCCAAATTTACCGGTTGCAGGCGCGCCATCAAAGGCAGCCCTAAATGACGAAACCCACGCGGGGCGCGGGTTTGTTGGAGTCGTCAAAAAGGAAGCAAAATGGGCCTGGTGCGCCATGAAGGACTCGAACCTTCAGCCTAATGATTAAGAGTCATTTGCTCTACCATTGAGCTAATGGCGCAGCCAAGTTGGCATATATACACCGCCTGGGGCGGCCTTGTCAAGAGGCTTCCGCAAGCCCTGCAACCGCGCCGTTTGGAGACCGTCGCCTGACGCCCGGGCCGCTTGAACCAGTTGACAGCCGCCGGTCCATGGGGTTTAATGGACGACGATTCGATCTCTCGGAACACGGTGAAAATCCGTGGCGGACCCGCCGCTGTAATCGGGGACGGACGGCCGCTGGGGCGACGGACTGCTTGTCCGGCGCCGGCCACTGAGCCCATGGGCTTGGGAAGGCTCGGCCGAGCCGAATGATCCGAAAGCCAGAAGACCGGTCGAATCCGAAGCCGCCGGCGGCGTCCCGCTCGGCTTCCGTACCTTAGGCGGTCGAAGGCAAAGACCCCTTTTCGAGGATCTTTTTCCACGGAAGGGGCCTTTTCGTTTCCGCGCCGGCCTTGGGACGAGCGCGAGGCCGGAGGTCCTTTCCAACTCCTGCGAGGAAGAGGTTATGTTCCAATTGAAGCAAAACGGCCTCAAGCCTTCCGTCGAGATCGCCGCCGGAGCGAGCACCTTCTTTTCAATGGTCTACGTGCTGGCCGCCAACCCGCACATCGTCGCGGAAGCCGGCCTGCCCATCGAGGCCTTGTTCACGGCCACGGCCTTGGGCGTCATCGTGGCCACCCTGATCATGGCCTTCGGGGCTAATCTGCCCTTCGCCGTGGCCCCGGGGATGGGGCTCAACGCCTTTTTCGTGGCCGTGGTCGTCCAAATGGGCTACTCGTGGCCTCAGGCCCTCACGGCGGTGCTCTTCTCGGGACTCGTTTTCGTGGCTCTCTCGCTGTCGCCGGCGCGGGCGAAGGTCCTCAAGGAAGTGCCCAAAAGCCTCCAGCACGGGGTCTGCGCCGGCGTCGGACTGATGATCGCCTACATCGGCCTGCTCCACAGCCAAATCGTGGTCTTCAACCACGGCCAGCCTTCTTTGGGGAACCTGTCAAGCGGTCCTCCCCTGCTGGCCTGCATCGGCCTTCTGGTCATGGGCGCCCTGCTGGCCGCGCGCTTCCGCTACGCCATCCTGGCAGGCATCGTCGTCACCACCCTCATCGGCCTGCGCCTGGGCGTCACCGACGCCTCCGGGCTGTCGGCCGGCCTGGTGAGCCTGCCGCCCAGCCTAAGCTCCATCGCCTTCAAGTTCGACTTCTCGCCGCTCGTTTCGCTGGATTTTTGGGCCCTCATCTTGACTTTCGCCTTCATGGAAATCATCGACGGCCTGGCCGGCTTTCTGGGGCTGTTCGGAGTCATGGGCCAGGAAGGCGACCGCTATCGACCGCGCATGGGCCGAGCCTTCATTGCCGACTCGGTGGGCGTGGTCGTCGGCAGTTGTTTAGGCCTTTCGCCCAACACCACCTACGCCGAAAGCGGAGCTGGCGTGGCCGCAGGCGGCCGCACGGGCCTGACGGCCCTGACGGTGGCCTTCTTCTTCGGCTTGGCGCTGTTCGTCTCGCCGTTGTTCATGGTCATTCCGTTCAGCGCCGTGGCGCCGGCCCTGGTTCTGGTTGGCCTGCTGATGATCCGCTCCATCCTCCAGGTGAGCTTCGACGACTGGTCGGAGTGCTTTCCGGCCTTCGCGACCGCGATCGTCATCACCTTCACCTGGCGCATATCTGACGGCTTGACGCTGGGCTGGCTGCTGCACCTCCTCATGAAGGTCCTCTCGGGCCAAAGACGGCAAATCACCGTCACGGTCTGGGTGGTGGGCGCCATCTTCGCCGCCAACTTCATTTCCAAGTTCGCCCAGGCGGCCCATTGAGGACCGGGACCGCCAAAAAACGCAGGCTCGTCAATCCAAGGGCCAAGGTCGCCGGCAAGCTAGTCGGCAAGTCCGCCCTTGTCCGGACCGCGCCTCGGCGGGCGAATGGGCCAGCTCGGAGAAGCCACGGCGCCCGCCTGGGCCGGCCTTGGTTCGGCCTAGCGACCAGGCCGGCCTTGGCTCGACTTGGCTTGGTTAATTGACTTGGGCAGCCAGCCAGTGTCAGACGTGGCTCGGGCGGATTGGCTGGCTTGGCGGCTGGGCTGACTTCGGGTTTGGGGCTTTGGCTTGAACCGCCTCAAGCGCCCACTGAGCCGAAGGCCTTGGCCGGCGACGACGGCCGCCAGCTGACGGGCTGTTCGCCAAACGCCGGCCAGCCGGACCTGGACTCGGCCGCCGGAGGGCTTGACCTCTTGGCCTGCGAAGCGCCGGTCCGCCGAAGGTCGGGCCAAGGCCGAGCTCGTCGAGAGACCGATCGCCGGCTAGCGCAAGGCGCGGCCGCCGGCCAGGCTCGACCGGCTCGACACCTGGTTGAGGACGTCGTAGGCGAAGGCCCGGACCAGAAGGCGGTCGTCGTCGAACTGAAAGACGCTCGAGGAGCCGCCGGCGGCCTCGGAATCGCTCTCCCGGCAGCTGAAATGCCCAACCACGACGTTGCCGCGGCTTTCCAGCAGCCGCTTGGTCTCGTCGGCCACGCCGCGGGCCAGGGCCGAGTTGGGGCGGTCGCTCATGACGAAAAAGAAGGCCGTCCGGCAGTCGTTGAGTTTTTCGAAAAAAGCCGCGGCGGCGGCGTCGGCCCGGCCGTCGTCGGCATGAAAGCCTATCATGACCAAATCGTAGCCGCGGGGATCGGGGGCCTCGGCCGCCGGCTTGAGGGCCGAGCCTTCAGGCAGCACGCCAGCCACCGCCTCGGCCAGCTTCCGGGCGTCGTGGCCGGAATACACAACCAACGCTTGCATCTTCGCCTCCCATGGTCGTCGCCCTTCGTCCGCCGGCTCGCGTCAATCGAGTTTACCGAGTTGATCGACGTCGCTGACCGGGCGGCGTTTTAAATGAGGGCGCCGCCTTGCTGCTGCAGGCCTTTTGGGGCCTTCGGGACCTTCGGGCCTTATTGCGATTTAGTCGCATTCGCATTATATATCCCGCACCAAAAAAAATGCAAGCCCCGGCGAAACGAGACGCGGGGCCGTTCCGCGGCCCGCCCGCCTGAGGCGCCGGTTGTCGGCGGCTTCGCCGCGTTCCGGTCGGACGATGGCGCCTGTCCGGCGCGGGACTTTCTCCCCCCTTTAGCCGCGGCCTCGTTTGCGTTATAATTTGGCCTGGACGCCGCGTCGGACGCCAAATTGCTCCACCGCCTCAAACCTGGCCGGCGGCGGCGCTCAGGGAGCCAGTCATGAAAACTTCGCTGGGACCGAAACCCATCGTTTTTCCCATGCCAGCCTTTCTGGTGGCCACCTACGACGAAAACGGCCGACCCAACGTCATGACCGCCGCCTGGGGCGGGATCGCGTCCTCCGACCCGCCCTGCGTGAGCGTTTCGGTGCGGCCTTCGCGGTGGACACATGGGGCCATCCTGAAAAACAAGGCTTTTTCCGTCAATTGCCCCAGCTCGGCGCTGGCCGTCGCGGTCGACTACGTCGGCCTGGTCTCGGGCCGCGACTTCGACAAGTTCAAAATCGCCGGACTGACGGCCGTCAGAAGCGATCTCGTCGAGGCGCCCTACGTCGCCGAGTGCCCTGTGACGCTGGAATGCGCCCTGCGCAGCCAGGTCGATCTGGGCGCCCATACGATGTTCGTCGGTCAAATCGTAGACGTCAAAGCCGACACGCGGACCATCAGCCTCTCCGCCGAACCAGATCCCGTGGCGATCGATCCTTTGATTTTCGCCAGCGGCGCCTACCACCAGCTGGGCCAGGCCCTGGGTCGGGCCTTTTCCATCGGGCTGAGCCTAAAGAAAAACGAACCTCAACAGGACCGGACCTAAGCCAAATCTCAGCCGATCGGCCTGAAGCCTCCTGCGCCTCAAAGCTGGCTTTCGGAGGCCGCCTTGGTCAACCGCTCCGGAACTCGCACGAAAGGCTAATTATGGCCGAACTGTCCGCGGAATTCCTCATCGGCAAAATCATCGCCCTGCTGGCCCTGTCCATCCTCCTGATCTACTTCGGGCTCAAGCTCAAAATGCCGGCCATCGTGGGCTTTTTGGCCACCGGCATCCTGGTCGGCCCAAACGGCTTGAGCTTGATCCACGACGCCGAGCAGATCGAGGTCCTCTCCGAGCTGGGCGTGGTGCTTTTGCTGTTCACCATCGGCCTGGAATTTTCCATCCAAAGCTTGGTCAAGATAAAACGGCTGGTTTTGTTGGGCGGCAGCTTGCAGATGCTTTTTTGCATCGCCTTGATCTTTCCGCTGGCCATGATTTTCGGCTTCCCCTGGAACAAGTCGCTTGTGTGGGGCATGCTGTTCGCCCTGTCGTCGACGGCCATAGTCCTCAAGCTCCTGCAAGAAAGGGGCGAGATGGACGCCACCCATGGCCAAGGCGCCTTCGCGATCCTCATCTTCCAGGACCTGGCCGTGGTGCCTCTGGTGCTGATCCTCCCCATGCTGGCCGGCCAGCAGGGCGGCGACCCCCTCTACGTGGTGGCCCTCAAGGTGCTGATCATCTTGGCCGTGGTCGTCGTGCTGGCCATGTGGGTCGTGCCCCTGCTGATGAAACGCGTGGCCGCCACCAAGTCCAACGAACTTTTCATGTTCACCGTGGCGCTCGTGTGCCTGGGCACGGCCTTCCTGACGGCCGAGGCCGGACTGTCCTTGGCTTTGGGGGCCTTCATGGCCGGCCTGGTCATCGCCGGCTCCCCTTACGCCTACCAGGCCATCGGCTCGGTGATGCCGATGCGCGACATCTTCACCAGCCTCTTTTTCGTCTCCATCGGCCTGCGCATGGACGTGAGATCGCTCGTCGAGGCGCCGACCCTGACCATCGGCCTGGCCGTGGGCGTGATGATCCTCAATTTGGCGGGCTGCGCCCTGGCCATGAAGGCCATCGGGCTGACCAACCGCGTGGCCGCGCTCATCGGCTTTTCGCTGTGCCAAGTGGGCGAGTTCGCCTTCGTGCTGGCCAAGACCGGCGGAGATCTCGGCTTGCTGACGACCTCGGAGCTGACGATTTTCCTGAACATGGCCGTGCTGACCATGGCCATGACCCCCCTGGCCTTGGCCTTGGGGCGCTTCGTCGCCCCCAAGCTGGCCGACATGGAAAAGCCCGCCGCCGACGTGCCCCCGGTGGAGGCCTCCGGCCACGCCGTGGTGGTCGGCTTCGGGGTCGCCGGCCAAGGCGTGGCCAGGGCCTGCCGGCTGACGGGCCGCAAGTACGCCGTCATCGACATGAACCCCAAAAGCGTCCAGTCCTTCCGGGCCATGGGCGAGCCCATCATCTTCGGCGACGCCGCCAACGAGCATGTGCTGGATCACGTCGGCGTCTCCCGGGCCGCCCTGCTGGCGGTCAGCATACCCGATCCCTTGGCCACCAGACGCATCATCGTCCAGGCCAAGTCCATGAACCCCTCTCTTTTCGTGCTGGCCAGAACCCGTTTTCTGCTCTCCGCCGATCAGCTGCGCCGCTTGGGGGCCGACGCGGTGGTGGCCGAGGAGTTCGAGGCCGCCTTGGAGGTCTTCGACTCGGTGCTGAACTTTTTTCACGTTCCGCCCGACGACCGCGTACGTCACGTCGCCCAGGCCCGTCTGGCCGGACCGGCCGACTTTAAGGACCCCGAGACCGACGAGCCGCCGGCCAGCCCGACGAAAGAGCCGGCCTGAGCCGGCCAGGCTCTGGCCGGCCTTTCGGCCAGGCCTCCTCAGCGGCGTCTCAGGCCGGGACGCCTGGAAGCCCGCGCCTTTCGGCGCCAATTTTTTATGCCGCAATTTTTTGACGCAGCCTTTTTCCAAACTGGACTTTGCCGTTCGGCTAAGCTAGAATAAACGTGCCGGCAGGTCCCTGGACGCGCCCAGGTCGGCTGGCTTTTTTGCCCCGTGGCCTTGCATTTGTTGACGCGCAACCCGCCACCGCCCCAGCCGAAAAACGGCAGGCGTCGGCCAATCGCCTTACGTCGTCGAAGGGAGACGCGATCATGAGCTTGTCAGCGCGATGTCGCCGCGGAGTTCGTTCCGCGCGGTTCAGGAGGTAGAGAAAGCCCCGCACCCCTCTCTTTCTCCCCCTCATGCCCCGCTCATGTCCCCTGCGCCGAAACGCCATTTTTATCGCTTGAGTTTCAAAAAAACAGAGGCAACATGGCCGCCGCGTCAAACGACAAATCTTGCGAATACGTCCTCGCCGAGCTCAATTATCTGACCGAGGACGCGCCGGTCCTCGAAGAGACCTCCGAACGGCTCGCCGGCATGAGGTCCGACTACCGGGCCTTCGAATACGTCACGTCCGTCCCGCGGCCTTCCTTCGCCGCCGTCGACGAAATCATCAAGCTGACCCGCCAGCTCGTCTTTCCCGGCTTTTTCGAGCCCTTGCAACCTTCCACCGATTTGACGGTCAAATTTTCCATCGGCCAGCTGGTCAACCGGCTTTTTTGCGTGCTGACCAAGGAAATCTGCGCCGCCATCCGCCACGACCACATCCGTTACAACCGCAGCTGCACCGACTGCCACCAGCAGGCCCGCGCCGCCGCCATGGCCCTGATCAAGGAGCTGCCCAAGCTCAGGGAGCTCACGGCCTCCGACGTTCTGGCGGCCAAGGAAGGCGATCCGGCCGCAGACAACCATCTCGACCAAATCATCTTGTGCTATCCGGGCGTGTACGCGACGCTGGTCCATCGCCTGGCCCACGAGCTGTGGGGCCTGGACGTGCCCTTCCTGCCTCGAATCATGACCGAGCACGCCCACAGCCAAACCGGCATCGACATCCATCCCGGCGCCTCCATCGGCTCGAGCTTTTTCATCGATCACGGCACGGGGGTGGTGGTGGGCGAGACCACCGTCATCGGCCGCCGCGTGCGCCTTTATCAAGGCGTGACGCTGGGGGCCCTGTCGCTGTCGAGGGCGGAAGTCGAGGCCCTCCGGGGCCGCAAGCGTCATCCGACCATCGAGGACGACGTGATTGTCTACGCCGGGGCCACCATCTTGGGCGGCGAGACGGTCATCGGGGCCCGCTCGGTGGTGGGCGGCAACGTCTGGCTGACCGAGAGCATTCCTTCGGACACCAAAGTGTTCATCAAAAAGCCGGAGCTGATCATCGTCAACTCCACGGAGGGCGGCCGCCCCGGCCGAGCCTGAGCGAGCAGCTTGCCGATATGCGTTGATTTTTTTCAAGGCCCCAGTATAATCATTGCAATCGCCCAGCCAAGAAGGCGCCTTTGGCCCTTGGCCCGCCCGCTCGCCGTCCCGCCGACGCGTGGCCGAAGACGGACCCGGACGGGGCCGGCCCCGAAGGGGGCTTCGGCGCCTGCCGGCCGGCTGTCGACGCCCGCCGTCGCCGTTTCGACCTTGTCTTGCCGCCGAACCGGGCGACCAGGCGCCGCCGTCACGAGCCGGCGCTCTCGTCGAACGCTCGGCAGGCGCCCTGGGAGCGTTCATGGCATCGAGCGTCCTGCTTTCCGAAAAAAGACAGCTGGCCCGCAAAGAGCTGATTTATTATCTCAAGGTTTCCGAACTTCTCAACAACCAAGAAGTCGGCCGGCTCATCGACGTCAACGCCGCGGGGCTCCAGCTCATCGGCGCCAAGGGCGTGCCCGTGGGCAAGGAGATGCTGCTGAGCGTCGAGTTGCCCAAGGCGCTGCAAAAGCGCAGCCTGCCCGACATCGGCGTCAGGGCCAAGGCCGTCTGGACCAGGCCGAGCCTGACTCGTCCCTTCATAGAAACCGGCATGATGTTCTTGAACCTCAACGAAGAGGCCAAGTCGTTGATCGACCTTTTGATCAACCTCTTCGCTCTGCCAGACGGCCAGCTAGATGTTTGAGCCGCCCCCCGCGCCGCCGGGCCTGAGCTCGATCTGGACCGCGGCCGCGGCCAATTCCACGAACAATCTCGCCCAAGTCCAGGCCGGCTTCGCCGTCAACTCCCCGCTGACCTTCGATCAAGTCAAATATCTGCTGGCCGTCGTGGTCGGGATCGCCGCCATTTCGACGGTCTTGGCCCTGCTTAGCCGCCGGCGCAAGAAAAGCCGCCTCAACCAGGGCTGGTCCTCCATCACCAACAGCCAAAGCATTTGGGAAATCCTCACCAAGGCCGTGGCCCGGCAGGCCCATTTCACTCTCGACGTCTACGAGGCCGCCCGCACGGTCAATTTCAGAGGCGTCCTGTCGAGCCTGGAGGACGACGCCTACCTGGCGCTGACCCTCACCGAGGCGCCCTCGGCCGAGGCCGTCTTCAACGATCTGCCCGGCGTCATCCACGTCAACTTCCGGCCGGCGCCCAAGGAACCCTTGGAGCATTACCAGTTCTCCACCAAAATTGCCGACACCCGCTACGTCAAGGTCAACACCTGGCGCGAGGCCCAGTTCCTGCTGCCCATCCCCAAGGTCGTCACCAGCGCCCAGAGACGCAGCTTCATGCGCTTGGAGCCCGCCGACGAATACGCCTTCGATTGCCGGCTGTTCAACGTCCCTGAAGGCAACATCGCCAGCTTGGAGACCCTGGAGCCGGTCAGCTGCGGCGCCGTCATGGACATCAGCATCGGCGGGGCCCAGCTCAAGCTGCCGCCCAACGTCACCCTCCGGGAAACCCAGCGCTTCGTCGGCGTCATGATGCTGCCCACGACCGATCTGGACGCCGAGCTCGCCGACCAGGTCCTGGTGGTGCTCATTCAGCTTTTGAGCCAGGAATTCGTCCGCCAGTCCTCGCCGTCCGGGCCTGAGGCCCACAACGTGCTGAGGGTGCGCTTTTTGGGGCGCTACCTCAAGGACGCCGTCCTGAAGGTCTGGTCCTACCGAGGCCTGACTCTGGCCTCCCTCGAAGATCTCTCGCGCTGGATGCTGTCCTACCAGCGTCACCAGATCAAGCGCAAGCTCCATTTTCTCCCGCCCGACCCCAGCACTCATCGCCCTCCCAACATGTTTCCCGCCGTGCCGCCCAAGCGGCCGCCGCTCAAGGACGATTGACGGCCTCGGCGCCGTCCTCGGACGGCCGACCGGAGGCAAGTTTTTTTCGACGCCGAGGCCGGACGCGCTCGGCGCCCGTCGGGCCGGAAGACCAGCCTGGCGAGGCCGCCTGGCATGCCGTTTTTTTTCCTGGCTCAGGTTTCCGCGCTGCGAGCCGACCGCCAGCTTTTCCAGCGAAAGGGGAGCGCAGCCCGGCCGGGAACCCAAGGACACGGCCGCGCGCCTTTCCCTGGCTGAAACAGAGAAGATTGACGGCCTCTTCCGCTCGATAAGGCAGCTCGCCGGCAAGGCTTGGCGGCCCTTGCATTTTCGGCCCCGAATGTAGTATGATAATCCCTTCGTCGGCCATTAAGCCGAAAAGACTGGAAAACTCCAGCGCCGGCCGTAAGCGCGACCGCCTTCAGGAGACGACATGGGCCTCATCAAAGGCGGCTTGACGCTGTCCCGCTATCGGGTGCTGGAGCAGCCGCAAGCCGGACTGACCGACGAATACGTCGCCGAAAGACTGGCCCGCAACGCCTTCGTCGACATCGAAGAGACCATGGATGAATCCAGTCTGGGCTGGGCGCAAATATTCAACCACCTTGGCTGCTCCTTCCGAACGGAGAATTTTCGTTTCGGCGGCTTTTTGGCCTTTCAGCTGCGCTTCGACGAACGACGCTTGCCGGGCAAGACGCTCAACCGCTATTTCGCCATCGCCTTGACCCGTCACGAGGAGCAGGCCGGGCGCAAGCTCAACGGCGTCGCCAAAAGGGAGCTCAAGGAGTCTCTGCGCTCGGAGCTGCTCGGACGCTCTCTTTTGAACACCGCGCTGATGGAGGTGCTCTGGCTGGAGGAGTCCGGCGAAGTGTGGCTGTGCGCCTCCGGCGAAAAAAACCGCGCTCTGTTCGAGGATTTGTGGGGCCGCACCTTCGGCTTGGCCTTGCGTCTGCTGGTCCCGGCCTCGCTGGCCCTGGAGCTGACGGCCGAAAAAGGCCGCGAGGCCTTCCTGGCCGTCAAGCCCACCGACTTTTGGGACCTTTAAGGAGAGCCGCCCTTGTCGCCCTCCCCCGCCAAGCCGGCCCGCGAGCCGGACGTCGACTTCTTCGAGCTGTGGCAGGAAAAGCTGTTTCTGGGCCAGGAGTTTTTGACTTGGCTGTGGCTGTCTTCCGAGGTCGACAGCCGTTTTGAGCTCCCCGGCGGCCTGATCGTCGAGGCCTGGTTCGAAAAAAGCCTCCGGCTGGAAAGCGGCTTCGGCGCCTCCAAGCGCAGCGTGGCCTGCCAATGTCCCGAGGACGTCGAAGACCAAGGCGGCGGCCGGCCTTGGGCCGAAGCCTTCGCCGCCGTCATGGAACGCAAAAAGATGTCCAGCGGCCGGCTGAGGATCAAAAACGACAACCGGGAATGGTTGCTGAACCTGCCGGCCGACACCCTGACCCCGACGTCGATCAAGCTCGTTTCGGGGGCTAATTTCGCTGAAGACGACGAGTCCGGGCCGGCTGGCCAGTTGCTCGATCGCGCGGCGGTCACGCTGGAGTTGCTCAACGCCGTCGAGGCCCTGTTCGCCCAATTTCTCAAACTACGCCTTTCTGCGGACTGGACTACCAAAGAAGTGCCCAGACTGCAGGGTTGGCTAAAAAAATGGCGACAAGAACGCCAGAACTGAGACAAATTATGATCAATTCTATATATGTCAAAAAATTAGGACATTTACCCGAAGTCGAAATTAAATTACCTCCTCTAACTATTATAACTGGCCAAAATAATACAAATAAAACTTTATTATTAAAGGCTATTAATTTTTTGTGTGATAGAAATATCCAAAGTCTTTCTAACGCCTATTTTTTACCAGAACATTTGGTAAACATCCTTCACTCCGATACTATTTCCATGAAATTGCAGGGTGAAATTAATAGACGCGAATTTTTTAAGGATTACTTTCTTCAAACCATTGAAGAATCCGGTAAGTTAAAAAAAATAATTGCCTCTACCCCGGACGATTCTCCTATCTATCAACCTGCGACTTGTCTTATTTCAGTGGCTAGATATCAATCAGACACCGGTCCAGCTATTTTTTCGGACGATGATTTGCCAACATATTGGGCTTTTGGTTACGAAGGAGAATATACCTTAAATGTTTTACATAGATGCAAGGATATAGATCCAATTCCCGACGTAATGAGACACCCAGACCACCCAAATGCCACTTCATTTGAAACAAACTTAAATTATTGGCTACAAACACTATCTCCGACTTTTTATATCGATCTCCAATCGTTGAAAAAGAACGACAAAGAACAAGTCAGCTTGGCCGACGGCACGGCCAACCTCGGCGGCGCGGGCTTCAGCCAAGCCTTGCCCGTCGTCACCGCGCTGCTGCTGTTAGGCGGCGCGGCAGAGGCGGAAAAAGTCTCGCCGGTGCTGCTGTTGGAAAACCCGGACTCCCGCCTGCACCCCAAGGCCCAGACGCAATTGGGCCTGCTGGTGGCCAGGGCGGTCCTCGCCGGGATTCAATGCGTGGTCGAAACCTATTCCGACCATTTCTTCGATGGCGTCCGCATGGCCGTGGCCTCGCACCTCCTCTCCTCCGACAAGGTGCTGGCCTACTTTTTCAGCCAATCCGAAGAATCCCCCCTCACGACGCTGACGCCCGTCGAGGTGCGGGCGGACGGCGGCTTGGAGGCCGCGCCCGACGGCTTTTTTGATCAGAGCATCAAAAACGCCTTCAAGCTGGCCGGGATGTAGCCTTTTTTCGGTCAAACCCTTGAGCGCGCGGCGGCCGCTCAAGGGCCAGCCAAACCGCGCCGCCGCCGCATGAAAAGAGCCTTTTCAGCTTCTGGCCTCTGCCGATCTTTGTCGCGCTGACCCTCGTCAGCGGATTGATTTGCCTGTCGGTCAAACCCTTGAGCGCGCGGCCGCCGCCGCTCAAGATCCAGCCAAGCCGCGCCGCCACCGCATGAAAAGAGTCTTCTTCGGTTTTTGGTATCTGCCGATCTTCGTCTCGCTGACCATCGTCAGCGGCCTGCTCTGCCTATTGGTCAGCTGCTTTTCTCGACGCGCCTGCCGCTACATAACCAGCCAAGTGTGGGCCCGCATCGTGCTCAGTCCGGCCCGCATCAAAGTCGACGTTCGAGGCCGAGAGCATCTCCCGGCCTCGGGCGGCTTCATCATCTACGCCAACCATCGCTCCCTGCTGGACATCCCCGCCGTGGCCGAAGCCACCGGCCGGCAAATCTCCTGGATCGCCAAGGCCGCCCTGGGCCGCATACCCGTCTTCGGCTGGGTGCTGATGAGGGTCCACATGCTGGTGGACCGCGGCGGCGGCTCGGAATCGGCCCGCAAAATGCTCGCCGAGGCCTCGGAACGCCTGGCCCGGGGCGAGATCATGGCCATTTTTCCGGAAGGAACCCGCAACCGCACTGACGAGGCGTTGCTGCCCTTCAAGAAAGGGGCCTTCATCTTGGCCAAGCACACCGGCGCGCCTTTGGTGCCCCTGGCCATCTTCAACAGCGGCCGGCTGTGGCCCGGCGGCTCGTTTCTGCCCCGCCCAGGCCGCCTCAAAACGGCCGTGGGCCGCCCCGTGCACGTGGCGAAGACCGACTCGCTCGACCGCATCGCCCAAGAGGCCCAACAGGTTTTGGCTCAAATGTACCGCCAGCTGGAGTTCGACGAGCCGTCGGCCTCCGGCGCGGCGCCGGCGGGCGGCCCCGGCTTGCCCTCGAAAGAAAGGCAAGGCTGACCGGCCTGGGCGGCGGCGCGCTCTGGCCGTCGGCGGCCGTCTTTTGAGCTCTTGACGAGAACCTGCCGCGCTCAAATTGACGCCCGCCGAAACTGCGCCCTGCCGCCCCGAAAGTCCGGCCTTATTGCCCGCGCGCCGTCCCTGGCCGAGGGCCGCTCCAAAACGTCGGAGCGGTCCGCTCTCGAGAATGCGGCGTCTCCACAACAAGTCCGAACTCCCGAAAAGTCGCAGCTTCCCGCCGCCAAACGCCGCCAAGTCCGCCGGCCCGCCGGCCGCGTGGAGCGGTCGGCCGGCCGGCGCATGGTCTGGAGGAGGTTGAAGGGAGGTCTGGCTACGGAGGGCGAGAATTAGGTTGAAGACCAAGGATTATATCAAAAATGGATTATATCAAAATTGTTAGGCATATTTTATATATACCTATTATTAAAACCTTTTTGCACCTATCAAAACTTAAGAGAGTCACAATTAAAGAGTTGATTTTTAGAGCGACCCGCTAAAATGACAAAATATAAAAATTAATTTGCTGACCGCTCGGAGCAGACGCGCAGTCGGCCGGCGACCAAAAAACCCGCCGGCAGCGGGGCCGCCGACGGGCCGAAGCGGTCGTCAGAGGACCGGAGACGCCGGGTCGTCGAATTTGGCTGGAATCCACCGCACCAAGGACTGAAAAAGCTCGGCGACATTGATGGGCTTGGTGACGTGATCGTTCATGCCGGCTTCGATGCTCAGCTGGCGGTCGCTAGACATGGCGTGCGCGGTCATGGCCACGATCGGCAGCGAGCCGTAGCCCAAGCCGCGGATGGTCCTCGCGGCCGTCAGGCCGTCCATGACCGGCATCTGGATGTCCATCAGCACCAAATCGTAGTCGCCGGCCTGGACCATTTCCACGGCCCGGCTGCCGTCCGGGGCGACGTCAACGGACAGGCCCGCGTTGGTCATGATGCGGCCGGCCACCAGCTGGTTTATTTCGTTGTCTTCGACCAGCAAGATTTTGGCCCCCTGGATGGACTTGACCATCTCCCGATCGGCCTCCACGAGGCGTTTTCTTTTGGGGGCCTTGGCGGCGGCCTTGGGCTGGCTGAAGAGCTCGACGAGGGTTTCGTGCAGAAAGGATTCCGAGATGGGCTTGGTCAAGACCTTGCGGACGCCCAGCTCCCTGGCCCGGCTCAGGACCTCGTCGCGATCGTAGGCCGTGACCATGATCACGACGGAGCTTTCCTTGAGCACGCCCTCTTGCTTGAAAAGCTCGATGACGGCCAAGCCGTCCAAATCCGGCATCTTCCAGTCCATCATGATCAGCTCGGGCGGCTTGGCGGCGATTTTCAGCCACTCCAGAGCCTCCAGGCCGGCGGACACGGCGACGACGTCCATGGCCTCATGCCGCAGGGCCGCCGAGATGATTTCCAGGGCCGTCGCATCGTCGTCGACCACCAGGGCCGAAAAGCCCTCAAAGGACATCTCGGAGCGGTCGACGTCCTCGGCCGGCGAGTCGCCGAGCTTGAGCCGGGCGGTGAAGCAAAAAACGCTGCCGCGCCCCAGCTCGCTTTCGCACCAGATGCGTCCGCCCATCATCTCGCTTAAGCGTTTGGAAATGGTCAGACCCAGGCCGGTCCCGCCGTAGCGGCGGGTGATGGAGGCGTCGGCTTGGGTGAAGGCGCTGAAAAGCAGCTTGAGTTGCTCGGGGCTCAGGCCGATGCCGGTGTCGCTGACGGAGAAGCGCAACCGCGCCTCCACGGGGCCCTGGGCCTCCATGGCCACCGTGACCGCCACCGAACCTTTTTCAGTAAATTTTATGGCGTTGCTCAAAAGGTTATTTAAAATCTGACCCAAACGGACCTGATCACCAATAAAATCTTTGGGAAGGTCTGATGGGCAGTTTAAAGTCAACGATAAACCTTTTTTTTCAGCTTGCGGACTCAAAAGCTTAATAATTGAGTCTAATAAGGCGTCAAGATTGAAGTAAGCAGCTTCAATTTCCAGCTTACCGGCCTCAATTTTAGAAAAATCCAAAATATCGTTGATGATACGCAAGAGGGACGTGCCGGCCGCGCCTATGTTTTGGAGGTACTCTAGCTGTTGTTCGTTGAGATTGGTTTGGAGGGTCAGATGGGTCAGGCCCAGGATGGCGTTCATGGGAGTGCGAATTTCGTGGCTCATGTTGGCCAAAAATTCGCTCTTGGCCCGGGCGCTCTCCTCGGCCAGCTCCCGGCCCAGCCGAGCTTCCCGTTCCTGCTCGGCCATCGCGAAGATCTCCAGCTCCATCTCCTTGCGCGCGGTGAAATCCAAGACGCCGCCGACCAGACGCGAGGGCCAGCCCGCCTCGTCGCGGGCAATGACCCGGCCGACGTTGTAGGTCCACACGTGCGAGCCGTCCCGGCGTCTGAAACGGATCTCGGTGGCCAGGGAGTCGGCCTGGCCCGAGACGGCGGCCTGAAAAGCCGCCTCGGCCGAGGCCCGATCCTCGGGGTGAATCAAGGCCAGCCATTCTTCGTAGGCGCCATCGAGCTCGTCGGCCCGGCGACCGAGCAGGCCCAAAAACTCTTCGTTGAAGGCGAAGCGCCCGGCCGCGACGTCGTAATCCCAGACGCCGAAATTGGCGGCCTTGAAAAAAAGCTCCATCCGCTCCTTGGACTCGGCCAAGTTGATTTCCGTCTCCATTTGCTTGGTGACGTCGAGCATGACCCCCAAAAGGCGCGTGGGCCGGCCGGAAAAAAAGTCGGTTTCCACCACTCGGCCTCGGTCCAACACGTAGATCGTCTCGCCGTCCCGGCGGCGCATTTTGGAAATGACTTCGAATTCAGGCGTCAGACCCTGCAAATGATCTTCAATGGCGTCAAGCGCCAGCTCGTAATCGGGCGACAAGACGAAGCGACGGCGATCCTTCAAGGTCGTGCCCAGCTCGCAGACTTCCAGGCCCAAAATCTCGCCGCACTGCGGGCTGTAGGACAGCTTCTTGGCGGTCACGTCAAAGTCGAAGATGCCCACGTGGACGGCGTCCACCACGGCGCGTAGGCGCTTTTGACCCTCGTCGAGGGCCTTGGAGGCTTCTTCTTTGGCTTTGAGGGCCGCCGAAAGGGCTTGGAGGGCTTGGCGGTTGTTGTGAATGTCCAGGACCGTGGCGACCGCCTCCAAGGCGCCGTCGGGCGACAGAGGAGTCAAGAGGCTGCAATGGAGGTTGACCCAACGCCAATCGCGGCGGGCCACGCTCCAAATGCGCAGCTCCAGCTCGAAGCGCTCGTCTTGGCCTTGCAGCAAAACCTCCAAGGCGGACAGGAAGCGCGCGGCCTCGTCAGGATGGACGAAGTCCTCGACGAAGGTCGTCAAAAGCATGCAACTGCCCCCGCCGCCTTCCCCGAACAGCGAGCAGAAGCTTTCGTGGAGCGTCAAAAAGCCCCGCCGCGGGTCGTCCTGGCGCAGCGAAAGCCGCCAGACGCCGATGCCGCTCAGGAACAAGTTGGTGGCCAGGCTGTCGACGGTGAGCTTGGCGACTTCATTGGCGGGCAGTTCGTCGGCCATGGGGGTTTTCCTACAAACTTGGAGCCGACGTTGGGGCCGTCCCGACGGAGAGCCGCGGGAAACGAAACGAGGAGCTGACGCCGCGGCCGACTGGCTACAATGGTACATATTAGCCGAGCCGTCCGACGATGTCCAGCGCCGCCCTGAGGCCAAGTCGGCTCGGGCCGGCGGACGGGCTTTCGAGCCCGACGGCGCGCGCGTCGCGGAGCGTCCGGCGTTTTTTCGGACGTTGCCCGCCGGCTTTCAAGCGTTTCTCCGGCGCGTTCGGCGGCGTCAATCAGGCAAAAAGCTCTCGATGACCTCAAAGCCGCTGGCCCAAAAATCGTCGTCCAGCGGCCCCAGTCCGGCTTCGGCCAAAATGGCCTCCGGCGAAGCCGAGCCGCCGCGTGCCAGCAGGGCCTTGAAACGTGGCACGAACTCCGGGCCTTGCCGCTGGCGGACCCGCCAGAGGCTGTAAACCAGCAGCTGTCCGAAGCTGTAGGCGTAAACGTAGAAAGGCGTGTGGAAAAAATGGGGAATGCTGACCCATTCCCAGCGGAACTCCTCGCTGAGCTCCAACGAATCGCCGAACTGCTCGGAGATGTTGCGCCAATAGGCCTCGGCCAGCTCGTCGGCGGTGGCCCCGGCCTCGACGAGATCGTGGGCCTCGATCTCGAAGAGGGCGAAAAAAGCCTGCCGGCCGACGGTGGCGTAGGCGTCGTCGAGCAGATGGAAACGCAGAGCGTCGCGCTCCTCTTCGGTTTGGGCCTGCTGGGCGAGGCGCTGGGCCAAGAGCATCTCGCCGAAGGTCGAGGCCGTCTCGGCCAAAGGCAGCGAGCTGTGGAAATGAAAAACGTTGTTCACGCCGGCCAGCTGGGAATGGACGGCGTGGCCCAGCTCGTGGGCCAACGTGAAAAGGTCTTGGCGTTGGCCGTTGAAGCTCATCAGCACCCAGGGCGCGGCGCCCGGCTCGATGGAGGCGCAAAAGGCCCCGCTTTGCTTGCCCGGAGCGGGCCGGGCGCTCAAGCGGCCTTTTTCGGCCACCTCCAAGGCCAAGGCGGCATAATCGTCCCCGAAGGCCCGAAAAGCCTCCGCGACCTCCCTTAGCCCTTGGGCGAAGTCCAGGCGGCCGCCGGCGGGGGCCAAAGGGGCGTAAAGGTCGTAGCGTCTGAGGAGCGGCAGTCCCAGGCGTCGAGCCTTTTGGCGAAAATAGCGCCCGAAGATTTCCGGCGCCCGTTGGCGGCAAACCCGCAGCAGGCTGTCGACCGTCTCCTGCGACAAATCGTTGGCCTTGTGGCGGGCGGCCTGCGGCGAGGGGTGGCGCCGCAGACGGACCTGCTCGAGGCGCCAGTCTCGGACCACGGTTTGGTAAAGCTGGGCCAGAACGGGGCCTTGCTCGCCGTAGACGCGGTGCAGCTCGCGGTAGGCCCCTTGCCGGATCTCCGGCGCGGCGCTGCGGACGTGCACGCCGAGCTCCTCGCGCGTCAGCGGGCGGCCCTGGCCGTCGGGCAGAAACGAGCCGTCGAAGCGATAGCGGGTGGTCACGGCGTCATAAAGGTTGACCATGGCCTCCGAGCCGGTGACGTTTTTGAGGTTGATGATCTTTTCCTCGGCCTCCGAGAGCGTGTGGGGCTTGAAGGCCCTGGTTCGGGACAGCCAGTGGCCGTAGTCGGGCAGACCGGCGGCCAAGACGTCCGCCTCGCCGTCGGGAAGGTTTTTCCACCACAGCTCGAAAAAAAGCAGATCGTTGCCCGCCACCGTCAGCGTCTCGTCGAGCTTGGACATGAAGCTCAAGGCCTTCTGGTCGGTCGCGTCCTGGGCGAAGGCCAAGGAGGCGAAGCCGGACAGCCGGTTGACCAGGCGGGTGATTTGGTCGAGCTCGCCGACCATGCCGGCGAACTCCGCCGCGCTCGGCGGCGCGTCTTGGGCCAAACGGGCGCCGTGCCGCATGAAGGCCGCCCGCAGCTCCTCGAGCCGGGCCAAATCCTGCTGCAGCTGGTCCGAGCCCAAGACGTAGAGCTGGTCCAAATCCCAATGGGGTGGAGCGTCGGCCGGCG
Source organism: Deltaproteobacteria bacterium (assembly GCA_031269485.1). Taxonomy (GTDB): domain Bacteria; phylum Desulfobacterota; class Desulfarculia; order Adiutricales; family Adiutricaceae; genus JAISZC01. The sequence continues at coordinate 15,910 of JAISZC010000135.1, read as the reverse complement.
GGACGCCGAGTTGGCCGGTTGGCGGGGCGGTTGGCGAAGAGGCGGGCTGGTCGGTCATGTCTTCTCCGGCGGCCGGCGGGGCGGCCGCCCGGCTGAGGCCGCCGCCCGGCGGGGCTGGCGGCCGACGTCAAAGGGCCCTTGCGCGCCGGACGACTCGGCCGCCGGAGGCGGGCCTGGACGTCCGGCGACGGACCTGGAGGTTCCGATGTCGCAAGAAGCGCCGCGAACAGGGCTGCGAAATCAAAAAAAAAACGAGGCCAAAAGAGGCGCCCGCGGAGTCCCAAGAGGCGGCCCTCTGCGACGGACGCGGCCAGCGGGACGCGCCGCCGAGGGTTTGGGCGTTCAGCGGCGGGCCAGGCCCACCGCGCCGAGGCACTTGACGTGATACAAGGGCCGCTCGGCCACGTAAGAGACGCACGAGCTCGCTTGGGCGTCCGGACGGCCGCGCCAGGCCTCGACGACGTATCGCCAGCGGTCCCAACGGACTTGCCGGACGGCGGCCGGCCGACGGGCCTGGACGACCGCCGGCTCGCTCTTGGCCACCCGCTCGATCTTGGCCTCGCCTTGGCCGCTGGGCGGACTGACCGGGCTGGGCTCGCCGGGGAGGTTGAGGACGGATTCCCGGGCGACGTTCGGGGGCGCCGGCTCCTCCGGATCGCCGAAGAGCTGCTGCAAATCGTCCTGGCCGCCCGGCGCGGCCTTTTCGCCGTCCAAAGCCCTGGCGGCCGGGGCTGGCTGACGATCGAAGTCAAGCTCCTCGAATTGGAAATCGCCCGACACGTTCTGGGCCTGAAGCTGGGCGGCGGACAGGGCCAGGACCGTCACGAAGGCCAACATCAAGGTTTTCATAACTCCCCCGGGAAGCTTGCTCGAAAGCGGCTCAAAGATTCTTAAACGTTCGGCGCCGGCTTCGACGACAACAGCTTGATTTTAACCCCTGGCGGGGCAAGGCCGGGCCGTTTTCGGATTGTATGATAAATTGCAACACTAGTCAAATATTATTTTCACTTCGCTCAATTGAAAACCGCAGTCTGGCGGCGGACCCAAAATCCAGACTCTTGGACGCATTGAGGCGAAATGTCGAAAATTCAATCTCGATGTTGACTAGGGGACGGAGAGTGGGGAGGCCGGCGGTCAGGATGGAGGCGGCGGCGACGACCAAAGGCGCCAAAGGAGCCCCTTAGGCCGCCGGAGGGCAGGCGTAAGGCCGGACGCCAGCGCCTGAAAAAGCCGGCCTTTGAGCCCTCAAAAGCGACTTTTCGCGGCGGTCGCCGCGGCTTGGGCCAGGGGGCGCCGCCGGGTTTTGGAGATTTGGCCTGATCCCGAATTGATTCCGAATTGATTCCGAATTGGTTCCAGATTGACTCCGGATTGACTCTGAATGGGCGTCTTGGAGGCGACCGCGGCTGGTTCGGAGAAGAGCAAGCGGACAAAAGCTCAAAAGCTGGACAAGGAGCGTTGTTTGCGGTCCTCAAGGCCCCGGGGCCGTGGAGAGTGACGCCGAAAAAAAACCTTGGCCCGCGAGAACGTCCGGACGGGCGGCGGTTCGCCTGGACGGCGGAGAACGCCGGCCGAGCGTTTCTTGGCTCTTCGACTTTTAATACTTATTAAAAATATTTTCCCTTTTTAAGCTTCTAATAGCTTGTCAGAGTCGAGAATAAGCACTACTCTCCCATCGCCCAACAACGTCAGACCACTAAAATATGGTAAACGCCTAAAAGTATCCAATTCAAACTCTTTGATGACTATTTTCTGCTGACCTAATATTTCATCGGCCCTGATGGACTGCCGAGAATCATTTTTTCCTCTGAGGATGATGAAGATCTGGCTGTCCGCAGACTTGACCGACTCGCCCCGCCGGCCGGCCTCCGGGGCCAAGGGCGCCTCCGAGCTCAGACCCAAAAGGCTTCTCAAGTCGATGACCGAGATGACCATGTCGCGATGCCGAAAAACCGCGCCGCCTTGGTGATAATGGACGGCTTCGGCCGACACGGTGACGATCTCGTTGACGCATTCCAAGGGCAGACAGAAAGTCGAGGAGCCCAACCGGAGCATGATGGCCTCCTTGGTCAGCAAGGTGTTGGTCACCGGCAGCCTCAGGCCCACCGTCAGGCCGCGGCCCGGCCGATTGTCGACGACGACCTCGCCGTTCCATTTCTTGAGGTTGGTCATGACCACGTCCATGCCCACTCCGCGCCCGGACAGGTCGGTGGCTTGATCCTTGGTCGACAGCCCGGAGGAAAAGATGAGCATCTCGGCCTCCTTGTCGGGCAAGCCCGGCGCCTGCTCCGTCGCCAGCACGCCTCTTTCCACGGCCTTGGCCTTGATTTTCTCCAAATCCAGGCCGCGGCCGTCGTCGGCGACCTCGATGAAAACGGCGGCCTCCTCGGGGGTGACTCTGATGTTGATGACGCCGCGGCGCGGCTTGCCGGCCAGGAGGCGGTCCTCGGGGCTTTCCAGGCCGTGGTCGACGGCGTTGCGGACGATGTGGACCAAAGCCTGCTCGACGTCGTCCAGCAGGCTTTTGTCGATGGGCACTCGCTCGCCGAAAATGTTCATCTCGGCTTCTTTGCCTATCTTATGAGTAATGTCGCGGACTAACCGAGGAAATTTCTTTAAAATATTATTCATTTCGACCTGCCGTACTTCCATAATGGAGCGCTGCAGATTGACGATATCATTAGATATTGTACGAGAAATAGTGGCAAAATCACGTAATAAATTAATATCTATTTGGGCTTGGCGGAAAGAAAACTGCAAATGATTGAGATTTTCGCTCTTGGTGATGAGTTTGCCGACAGACTCCAAAAAAAGATCAATTTTGGCTTCATCAACCCGAATGGTCTTGGACTGGGGCTCCTTGGCGGCGGCCGAGCCGGACTTGGCCCCGCCGGCCTTGCTCTTGACAGCCGGCCCCTCCACCTCCACCTGGAACTTTTCCTTGAGCTCTTTGAGCATGGCGTCGAAGAACTCGACCATCATCTGATCCATCTCCAGCTGCCGCTCGGAGAAGAGCGTCAAGCCGTCGCCCAGTTCGGCTATCAAGTTTTGGGCGTCTTCGCCGGCCACTTCGGCGAGGCTGTTGAACAGGCGGTTGGCCGCCTCGACGAAGCCGCGGGCGTCATCGGCCGTGGCTCGGCCTTCCCGGAATTTGGCCAGCCGTTCCTCCATGCCCCGCACGTCTTCGGTCAGATCGGCCCCGTTGTAGCTGAAGCGGATCTGACCGGCGCCCTCCTCTTCAAGCGTGGTCAAGGCCAAGCCCGTGACAACCTCGCTGATGTCCTTTTTGAGGGCTTCCGCTTCCTGCTCCTCGAGGGAGGGCAAAATGGCCTCCAAATCGTCTACGAGCTTTTTCGCCGCCTCCACCAGATGGGAATCGCGTCGATTTATTTTGTCAATCTGATTTTGTATTTCGCCGATAAAGGCTACATGATCGGCAGTCATAGTAGTGAAGGCAATATCGTCTTCCAACCTAGCGATAATTTCTCTAAATATATCATTACCTTTGAATAATAAATCGATAATTTTAGGATATCTAGGCAGAATTGAGTTATTTTTATCAATCATAGACATAAGATCTTCTAAACGGTGGGCGATGTTGGCAATATTGTCAACATTAAACATCTTAGAAGAACCTTTAAGGGAATGCATATGTCTAAATAATGAAAATATCGTCTCGCTAGAGGTAGGATCCTGCTCTATAGACACTAATTCATTGTCTAATGTCCCAATGGTTTCCCGGACTTCGTCTTTGTATTGTTCAAAAAGTTCAGCCAGATTTTCATCAGTGGAAGAGCTCATTATATTCTCTCCAAACAGGCAAGCTCGGGTCCGCGAGGGTCGCCTCGCCGGCCAGTCCAACGTCGTCCGGCGGCCTGGGCGCTGTCGGCCGCCTGTAATTTCGTCGGACGAGCCGGCCGCCGTTTTCGGTCGCCGCCGTCCGTCCGCCAATTCGGCCGCCCGTCAGGCCCCCAAAGGCCAGCGGCGCCTCACGTCAGCTCGAGGGTCTTTTTGACCGCCGACATGACCTTTTCCTCGTCGTAAGGCTTGATGATGTACTGCTTGGCCCCCATCTTGAGGCAGTGCATGACCGTGCGGGCGTCCGAAACGGAAGAGGCCATGATGACTTTGCTGTCCGGATATTTGCTCATCAGCGTTTCCAGCACCTGCGTGCCGCGCATTTTGGGCATGACGATGTCCAAGGTGGTCAGCTCGGGCTTGTGCTTTTCAAAAAGCTCCAAAGCCTCCTCGCCGTCGCAGGCTTGGCCCACCACCGTGAAGCCCTCGTTTTGAAATATCTTCACCAGCATCTGTCGCATGACAGGGGAATCGTCGACTATCAAAATTGTTTGACCGCTACCGAGAGGCATTTTGATCACCTTGAATGACGCGTTGGCGGCCGGGCATGAAAGGCGTCCGGCCAGGCGGCCGTTCTCGACTGAACGGACGAATGGCGTCGGCGGACGGCCCGGCGGCCGTCTTGGGTTTTTTAATAAAACCGTCCGTGACAATGGTCGGGCCGCGGCGGGCCTGAGGCCTCGCCGGACGACGACGCGAGCGAAGGCGCCGGACTGCGTCAGGCCTTTTTTTCATCCGGCTTGAACCAATATATCACCTTCCAGGAAGCTAAGCCAAGATGCAACAACCGACGTTCGGCCGGCCCGGCCGCCGGACGGCCGAATAATAAGGAAAAAAGCCCCCGTCCTCCGCGGCTGTTGTGATAAAATGGTCCGTCAGGTCGGCGGCGGGCCGATTACGGCTTGTCAGCCGCCGCGCCTCAGGAGCCGTCATGCCTTTTTTAGGTCAGTTCGCTCCCCCGGGCGACAAGTCCATCAGCCACCGTCTGGTGCTCATGTCGCTGCTCGCCGAGGGCCGCATGCACGTCGCCGGCTTGTCCGTCTGCGAGGACGTCAACGCCAGCCTGGACATCTTCCGGGCCTTGGGCGGCTCGGCCTCGCCGGAAGCCGACGGCCTGAGCGTCGTCGGTCTGGGCGGGCGCTGGCGGGGGCCCGACAATCTGGTCTTGGACTGCCGCAACAGCGGCACCACCTTCCGCCTTTTGATGGGCCTGCTCGCCAGCCGGCCGGGCCGTTTCGTGCTCGACGGCGACAGCCAGCTGCGTCGACGGCCCATGGAAAGGGTGGCCGAGCCCTTGAGGCTGATGGGGGCCTCGGTGGAGACCCAAAACGGCAAGCCGCCGGTGTCGGTCGTCGGCCAAGCCCTGACCGGGATCGTGCACCAGCTGACCGACGCCAGCGCCCAGCTGAAAGGCGCTCTGCTGTTGGCCGGCCTTTCGGCCGCCGGCCGGACGGTCGTCGTCGAGCCGGCCAAAACCAGAGACCACACCGAGCGCCTGATCAACCACTGGGGCGGCCAGGTGGCCGTCGACGGCCTGCGGCTGACTCTAACGCCAGGCCCGCTGACTCTCCCGCCCTTCTTCGCCGCCCCGGGGGATCCCTCCTCGGCGGCTTTTTTCCTGGCGGCCGCGGCCATGATCCCCGGCAGCCGCGTGACGGCCGTCAACGTCCTTTTGTCCCACGGCCGCACGGGTTTTTTGCGGGTGCTGGACCGTATGGGGGCCAAGGTCTCGATGACGCTGACCTCCGACACGCCCGAGCCCGTCGGCGAGGTCGCCGTGGCCTACGACGGCCCGCTGTCGGCCGTGGAGGTCTCGGCCTCCGAAGTCCCCTCGCTCATCGACGAAATTCCCATCTTGGCCTTGGCGGCCACGCAAGCCCAAGGCGTGACGATCTTCCGCCAGGTCGACGAGCTCAGAATCAAGGAAACCGACCGTCTGATGAGCATCCGGCACCAATTGGGGGCCTTGGGGGCCCGAGCCGCGGTCGAAGGCGACGATCTGATCGTCGAAGGCCCCACGTCGTTCATCCTGCCCGACAGCCTCGACTCGGGCCATGACCACCGGCTGGCCATGACCCTGACCATGGCCCTGAAGGCGGCCAAGGCCAGCATTCCCGTCTTGGGCCGCGAGTCGATCCCTGTCTCCTACCCTAACTTCGACCAGCATTTGAGCGAGCTATGGCAAGACTGAACCCCGCCAGGCCCTGGCGCCTGGGGCTGCTCGGCGGCGAGCGCGTCTATCGCTCGCCGTCCCCGGCCATGCACGAGGCCTGCTTGGCCCGGCTGGGCTGGCCGGGCCTCTACGCGGCGCTGGCTGTCCGCGCCGAGGATCTGGCGGCGGCCCTCAAGGGCCTGACCGCGCTGGGCTTCGACGGCCTCAACGTCACCGCGCCCCTCAAGGAAGCCGTGCTGCCCCACCTGACCTCGCTGGCCCCGGAGGCGCTGGCCGCCGGCGCGGCCAACACCCTCATCCCCGACGGCGACGGCTGGCTGGGCCGCAACACCGACGCCGAAGGCTTCGCGGCCGCCTATTTGCTCACCACGCCCCCCGGCCGCCGCAATCTGGTCCTGGGGGCCGGAGGAGCGGCCCGCGCCGCCTGCCTGGCCATGCCCGCCGCCACGGTCGTCGTCTCGTCCCGCCGGTCCGAGCCGGGCCGACGCATGGCCGCCTTCTTTTCGGCGGACTTCCTGCCCTGGGACCAGCTTGACGCCTCCGAACCTTGGGATCTGATCGTCAACGCCACCTCGGCCTCCAGCCCGGAAGAAATTGGCGCCCAAGCCCCGCGCCCGCCGCTGGCCCAAACGGGCCGCTTGCTGGACATGAACTACGGCCGGCCCGAAAACCATTGGCGCCGCTGGGCCGAGGCCTGCGGGGCGGAGTTCCGCGACGGCCTGGACATGCTGGCCTGCCAGGCCCGCAGCTCCTTCGCCAAATGGACCGGCGCCTCCCCGCCCCTGGAGCCTTTCCTGACGGCCATCCGAGCCTGGGCGGCCGAAGGCCGATGACCGACGGCGCCGGCTGGGCCGAGCTGTCGCCGGCCGAGCGGCCCGTCTTTCTCGTGGGCTTCATGGCCGCCGGCAAGACCACCGTGGGGCGTCGGCTGGCCGAACTTCTTCGCCGACCCTTCGTGGACTGCGACGAGGAGCTCCAGCGGCGCTTGGGCCGCGCCCCGGCCGAGATCTTCTCCGCCGAGGGCGAGGCCTTCTTCCGGGCGGCCGAAAAGGCTTTTTTGGCCGAGCTCGCCGCCCAAGACCGTCCGCTGGTGGTCGCCACCGGCGGCGGACTGTGCCAAGACCCGGAAAACCGCCGTCTGCTCCAAACGGCCTCGACCTTTTTTCTGGATCTGCCGCCCGAAACGCTGTGGGCCAGACTGACCCCGCAGGGCCAGGCCCAAAGGCCCTTGGCCGCGACTCGGGCGGCCTTCGACGCGCTGTGGCTCCGCCGTCGGCCCCAATATCGCGACTGCGGGCGGACCGTCGCGGCCGACGACCCGCCCGAGGCGACGGCCCGCCTCATCGAAGATCTTCTGCTGGCGGCCGAACCGCTGACCTTGACGGCCGAAGGGCGCCAAACCGTCATCCGCACGCACGCTCCGGCCGAAAAGCTCCCCGCCCTGGCCGCCGACCTCGTCGGCGGCCGCCGAGTCCTGACGCTTCTGGACCGTTTTTTTCAGGCGGCCGACGACCCCTTTCCGGCCGCCTTCCCGGGGGCGCCGCTCCACCGCCCCGAGGCCCAGGGCGAGGCGGCCAAGACCTTCGCCGAAGCCCAACGCCTGCTGACGATCATGGTCGAGGCCCGCCTGGACCGCGGCGACTTTCTGGCCGCCAGAGGCGGCGGCAGCTTGACCGATCTGGGCGCCTTCTGCGCCGGCCTTTTTCGACGGGGCCTGAATCTGATTTTGTCGCCCACCACTCTGCTGGGGGCCGTGGACGCGGCGGTGGGCGGCAAGGCGGCCGTCAACCTGGCCGGGGCCAAAAATCAGGTCGGCCTGTTTCATCTCCCTCGCGAAGTTTGGATCGATCCGACGCTGCTGAGCCGGCTCCCGCCGCGCCTGCTGGCCGAGGGCTTGACGGAGGCCTACAAGACCGGGCTGCTCTTCGAGCCCGCGCTGGCCGCGCTGATCGAACGGCGGCTGCCGGACCTGCTGCGAGGCGACGCGCCGCTTCTCAACGAGACGATTCGCCGCTCGGTCCAGGCCAAGGCCGCCCTGGTCGAGCAGGACTTCCGCGAGGAGAAGGGGCTGCGCGACGTGCTCAACTTGGGCCACACCTACGGACACGTCGTGGAGAGCCATCACGGCCCCGCCGTCAGCCACGGCCGCGCCGTGGCCTTAGGCCTGGCCGCGGCCTTGGAATTTTCAAAGCAACGTCTGGGCTTCGACGCGGCGACGGCCCTGCGGGGCCAACGCCTATGCCTGGCCCTGGCCGGCGGCCGCTTTCCGCCCGCCCCGCCTCCGGCGGAAGCCCAACGGCTGCTGAGCTTCGACAAGAAAATCCGCGGCGGTCGACTCAAGTTCGCGGCCCTGGCCGAACCAGGTCGGCCGCTGATCGTGGAGGCCGCGCCGGAAGCGATCCTGGACGCGGCGGCCGCGGCCGTCCAAGCCGTCGCCGCGCCGGAAGCCGTCAAGGACGGCTGGGACGCAAGGCCTGCACGGGCGGACGAACTGACTGACTGACCTGTGAAGGCCTGCTCTGACGGGGGCGGAAAGGCTGGAAAAACGGGAAAGGCGAAAACGCTGGCGGAAGAAAAAACGCCGCGGGACGGCAGGGCTGAAAGGCCGCCGGCTCTAAGGCCAAGCCAGCGGCCGAGGACGGACCGCGGCCGAGGATGGACCGCGGCCGAGGATGGACCGGCTCTGACTGAACGCCCTTGGCGGACAAAAAAACGCCGCCGGCTGGCCTGGCGGCAGCGCCGCCGGACGCCAGAAGCAGGCCGCTGGCCAGGCGGCGGACGGACGGCCAGGCGATCGGCCGCAAGACGCCCGCCGGGCCCGGACTTGAAAGATTTTGCGGGAAGGAGCTCAGCCATGGGCAGCATGACGGGCCGTTTTTTTCGGGTCGCCACCTTCGGGGAATCCCACGGGCCGGCCTTGGGCGTGGTCGTGGACGGTCTGCCGGCCGGACTGCCCCTGAGCGAGGCGGACGTCCAAAAGGACCTCGACCGGCGCCGGCCCGGACAGTCGCCCTTCGTCTCCGCCCGTCAGGAGCCTGACCGCTGCGAAATTTTGAGCGGACTGTCCGAGGGCCTGACCAACGGCGCCCCCCTGGCCTTGCTCATCCGCAACCAAGACGCCCGCGGCGGCGACTACCGGACTCTGGCCGACCGCTTCCGGCCAGGCCACGCCGACTGGCCTTTTTTCGTCAAGTACGGCCTCAAGCCGCAACCTGGCGGGGGACGGGCCAGCGGAAGGGAAACGGCGGCCCGCGTGGCCGCCGGCGCCGTGGCCCGAGCCTTGCTGCGCCCGCTGGGCGTCGAAGTGCGGGCCGCCGCCGCGGCCGTGGGCCCCATCCAAGCTCAAGCCCGCGACTGGGCTTTCGCCGAGGCCGACCCCTTGCGCTATCTGGACCCCGCGCGGGCCGCCGAGGTCGCGGCCCTGGTCCAAAAAGCCGCTCGCGAGGGCGACTCGGTGGGGGCCGTAGTCGAGCTCCGGGCCGAAGGCCTCCCGCCCGGCTGGGGCGATCCGGTCTTCGACAAGCTGGAGGCCCTTTTGGGCGGCGCCTTTTTTTCCATCGGCGCGGTCAGGGCCGTGGAGTTCGGGGACGGTCTGGAGTTGGCCGCCGCCTTCGGCTCCCAAGCCAACGACCCGTTGGGGCCTGAAGGCCCCTTGAGCGACCGCCACGGCGGCGTCCTGGGCGGCCTGTCCACCGGCCGGCCGCTGACGGCCAGACTTTTCGTCAAACCCACGCCGTCCATCGCCAAGCCCCAAAAAACCGTTGACCTCGACGGCCGACCGACCGACATCGCCGTCGGCGGCCGCCACGACCCTTGCCTGGCGCCGCGGTTGGCCCCGGTGGCCGAGGCCATGGCCCTGATGGTCCTGGCCGACTGCCGACTGGCCCCGCCGGGCAAGTTTCAGCCGCAAGCCGGCGGCCGGGAGGCTGGCGACAAATTGTCTGGCGAAATTGGAAAGGAAATATGCTAAGATGTGATCGGCATGAAAAAACCGGGACTTGGGCGGGTCCCGGTTTTCAGCGATAAGGAACAAGGAGAAACTTTTGTTTGGCTGACGCTGGGCGTTGCGTCCTGCTTGACCCTGAGCGTAGCAATTCCCGGGCCAACTGGGGCAAGGGGGCCGGCTGAAGATAAAGCCTTGATTTTGGCCTTTTTCTGCCCCTGGCTGTTCAAATTTTTGTACACGTCCAATTTTTTGAACCTGAATTTTTGAACGCCGGTCGCCCTGGCTGTTCAGATTTTTGAACAAGATCCGAATTTTTGAACAACGGGGGCTGGCCGGCGGCGCTAGGCCTCTCGCGGCCGACCGGTGAACCGGCCGACCAACGCCTGGCGCTGTTTGCCGGGCTCTTGACGGAGGAGCAGACCGCGCGGTCTCGACGGGCCAGGCGACGGACGACAGGCAGGCTCTCAGCTGACCGCTCGCCCTCTATAGGCCTAATTGGGCCCTCTATAGGCCTAATTGCCGAAGATCAACGTTTAATAATTTTTATTACAACCTTAATGTTTTTTATTAACTGACTATACTTAAACATTATTACTGAATAGAAGGAATTATGACTAACACAATAAACAACCCAAATTTGGATAAAGCAGTCGGCGCCTTGCTTGGTACAGCGTGCGGTGACGCATTAGGCTGGCCAAACGAAAGGGTTAACCCGGTTAATTCTACAAAAAATGCACCAATTGTCACTAGTCTAGATTTTAAATCATGGTCCCGACGGTCAGGTGGCCTATCATGCCCGTATGAAGAGAATATCGACGCAGGATGCTACAGTGACACCACACAGTTAATTTTATGTGTGGCAAGAGCAATTTTATCAGGAGAAGGCTGGGCTCAACGCCTCGTTAGTGTTGAGTTGCCATTTTGGACTATATACGAAAGATCTGGTGATAAATCAACAATTAAGGCCATAGCATCTTGGAAAAGACAAATAGCTCCTTGGGCTAGCTCACGAAAAGCCACAGATATTAAAAAATATTTTTATTCCTGGGGCAACGGTGTCACGATGCGTATTTTACCCCATGCTATTTTTGGGGTAGATAATTCAAATTTTTCAACTATAGCTAATAATATTATCTACGATGGTATTGCAACGCATGGACACCCTCGCGCTTTAATTTCAGGTTTAGCTTATGGTTACGCAGTATGGACTTCTTTGCTCCGTTCACATCCACCAAAAACTAAAGAAATTCTCGAAGATCTTTTAGATAATGCAAATAAATGGGCTTTAGATTTTGATTTCTTCAACCTGCCGCAGCAATGGATTGATAATGCCCGTAAATTCTTTGATTTGAATAAACTGTGGAAAATTACCATTGAAGAAATGCTAGACCTCTTGAATGTTTCGCATAAAGGTTTAGAAAATACTTCCGCTAACGAAAATAATATTTTAGATGATTTAGGTTGCTTTAACTACAAATTTACCAACTCAAGCTTGGTGACGGTGGCGGGCGTTTTATATCTAGCCTCTAAGTATAGCTCAGAACCCCTTGAAGGTTTAACTAAAGCCACTTACTTGCTGGGATCCGACACAGGAACGATCGGCGCCATGACAGGTGCCCTCTTAGGCATCGTGAATGGGAAAACTTGGTTACAAAACCACGCTAAATTTGTTCAAGATTACAATTATTTGAACAAAATTGCCTCTAATCTTATTTTAAAGTCATCTAGTACTAAATACACCGATTTAGGAGAGATTAGCGACGATTATCTGCAAAATTGGTCAAACAATCTGGCTAAAATCAATATAAATGATGCTTGTTTATTGCCAGACGGGAGAAATGCTAAATTAACGTCAATAGAAACTTACAACGCTAAAGATTATAGAATTAACCTTAAATGTTATAAACTATTGTCTGAAGACGAACAATTAATATATGCTAAAAGCATGCTCTTTTCTTAAATCTGAACAGCTCTATTCTGTTCTGTTGTCTATCACTACGGACCTAACTTAACTTGGATCTATCTTTATTTTGATCCAACTTAATTTGGTTTCAGCATAATTTAACTCCAACATAATTTATGGCTAAGCCGAAAATTTATTATTACATCATCATAAACTTCCTCCAAAGACTCCAGTGGCCGCCGCCTGCAGACTCAACGGCTTTTCGACATCAAGCTTCCCCCGGCGTCATCAAGCGCCAGCCCGACGCGGCCGGTTCGCCCGGGCCGGCCGACTGACGGGCCACGGCCGCGCCGAACGGCCTTTTTTGGAACCCTCATGAAAAAAATAATGGTCGTCAACGGACCGAACCTCAACTTGCTGGGCCGCCGGGAACCCGATCTCTACGGCGCCCTGACCCTGGAGGCAATCAACGCGGGCCTGGCCGCCCTGGCCGCGGAGCTGGGTCTGGCGGTCGATTTTTTTCAGTCAAACCATGAAGGCGAACTGGTGGACGCCCTGCAAAGGCTTGGCGCGAGCCGCGACGGCGGGGTGCTCAACGCCGGGGCCTACACGCACACCTCGGTGGCGCTGCGCGACGCGGTGCTGGCCTGCGGCCGGCCTGTCGTCGAGGTCCATCTGACCAATCCCGCGGCTCGGGAAAGCTTCAGGCACGTCTCGCTGCTCTCCGGCGCCGCCGCGGGCCTCATAGCCGGCTTCGGGGCCCGCTCCTACGAGCTGGCCCTGCGCTGGTTCGCGGAGTCCCGATGACGGCCGCCCGCCAGGCCGCCCGGCCCCTCGGGCTTAAGGCGGCCCGTCCCGAGGAGGCCGGGCTCATCGTCGTCAGAGGCGCCAGGCAGCACAACCTCAAAAACGTCAACGTCGACATTCCGCGCAACGCCATGACGGTCGTCACCGGCCTGTCCGGCTCGGGCAAGTCCTCCTTGGCCTTCGACACCCTCTACGCCGAAGGGCAGCGGCGCTACGTCGAGTCGCTGTCGACCTACGCCCGCCAGTTTTTGGGCCAGATGGACAAGCCCGACGTGGATCTCGTCGAGGGCCTTTCGCCGGCCATCTCCATCGAGCAGAAGACCGTCATCAAAAACCCCCGCTCGACGGTGGGCACGGCCACGGAAATACACGACTACCTGCGGCTGCTCTTCGCGAGGATCGGCGAGCCCCACTGCCATCAATGCGGCCGACCCATCAACGCCCAGAGCGCCGCGGAAATCGTCGACCGCCTCATGGCCTTTCCGGCCGGAACGCGGCTGATGCTGCTGGCCCCCGTGATCGACTCGCGGAAGGGCGAGCACCAAAAGCTCCTGGACCATCTTCGCAAGGACGGCTTCGCGCGGGTGCGCATCGGCGGCGAGGTGCTCGAGCTCAGCCAGAGCATCAATCTTGACAAGCGCAAAAAGCACGTCATCGAGGTGGTGGTCGACCGCCTCATCGTCAAGCCAGGGCTCGAGCGTCGGCTGACCGACTCGGTGGAACTGGCCTTGCGGACCTCCGAAGGCTCGCTGACGGCGGCTGTCATGGACGAGACGCCCAAGATCGTCGAGGAAATCTTCTTCTCCGAGCGCTTCGCCTGCGATTGGTGCGGGCTGTCCTTTCCGGCGCTGAGCCCGCAGCTTTTTTCCTTCAACGGCCCCTTGGGCGCCTGTCCCCAATGCGACGGGCTGGGGGCCGACTTCGTCTTCGATCCCGACCTGGTCATCCCCAACCCCGACCTCTCCGTCGCCCAAGGCGCGGTGATCCCGCTGGTTCGCAGCTTCGGAGGCGTCCAGCAGATCAGCATCCTGGACGCCGTGGTCAGACATTACAAGGGCGACCCCGATCGCCCGGCGAGCGAGCTGCCTCCTCAAGCCCTCGAGGCCCTGCTGCACGGGACGAACGGCGAGAGCGTGGCCGCGCGCGACGACGGCGTCCGCCGCCGGCCTTTCGAGGGCGTCTTGAAGCTCCTCGAGCGCCGCTGGCGCGAGACCGAATCCCAGTCCGTCAAGGACGAGCTGGCCGAGTACATGAGCCGTCAAACCTGCCGGCTGTGCCGTGGGGCCCGGCTACGGCCGGAGGCCTTGGCCGTGACGGTGGCCGGCCTCAACATCGAGGCCGTCTGCGCGCTGCCGGTGGCCCGCTGCCTGGACTGGTTCATCCACCTCGAGCTCAGCGAGCGCGACCAGACGGTGGCCCGGCGCATCGTCAAGGAGATCCGGGACCGCCTGGGCTTTCTCAACGACGTGGGCCTGGGCTACCTCAGCCTCAACCGGAGCTCGTCGACCCTCTCCGGAGGCGAGACCCAGCGCATCCGCCTCGCCACCCAAATCGGCTCGCGGCTGGTCGGGGTCATGTACGTCCTCGACGAGCCCTCCATCGGCCTTCACCCCCGCGACAACGAAAAGCTGCTGGGCAGTCTGCGGCGCATGCGCGATCTGGGCAACACCGTCATCGTCGTCGAGCACGACGCCGAGACCATCCTGAGCGCCGACTACGTGCTCGATCTGGGCCCAGGGGCCGGCGAAAACGGCGGCCAGCTGATCTTCGCCGGGACGCCCCAGGAACTTTTGGCCGAGCCCGGCTCGCTGACAGGCCAGTACCTCTCGGGCGTCAAGAAGGTAGGCCTCCCCAAGCGGCGCGTCAAGACCAAGGGGACCGTGGTGGTCCGCGGCGCCCGGGCCAACAACCTCAAAAACCTCACCGTCGGCTTCCCGCTGGGGGTGCTGACGTGCGTCACTGGGGTGTCCGGCTCGGGCAAGTCCACCTTGGTGCTGGAAATCCTTTACAAGGCCATGGCCGCCAAAATCCTCAGATCCCGCCAGCGCCCCGGCGAGCACGACGCCGTCGAGGGCCTGGAGCGGGTCGACAAAGTCGTCGACATCGACCAAAGCCCCATCGGCCGCACGCCCCGTTCCAACCCGGCCACCTACACTGGCCTTTTCACGCCCCTCCGGGAGCTGTTCGCGAGGCTGCCGGAGGCCCGGGCCCGAGGCTACTCCACGGGCCGCTTTTCCTTCAACGTGCGCGGCGGCCGCTGCGAAAAATGCGAGGGCGACGGCATACTGCGCATCGAGATGCATTTTCTGCCCGACGTCTACGTCCGCTGCGAGGCCTGCCAAGGACAGCGCTACAACCGCGACACCCTGGAGGTCAAGTACGCCGGGGCCTCCATCGCCGACGTGCTGGAGATGACCGTCACCGAGGCCGCCGCCTTCTTCGCCAACGTGCCCATGGTCCGCGGCAAGCTCAGCACTCTCGAGCAGGTGGGGCTGGGCTACGTCAAGCTGGGGCAGGCCGCCACCACGCTCTCCGGCGGCGAGGCCCAGCGGGTCAAGCTCAGCCGGGAGCTTAGCCGCCGGGACACCGGCCGGACCGTCTACATTCTCGACGAGCCCACCACGGGACTCCATTTCGACGACGTCAAAAAGCTCCTGGAAGTGCTCCAGCGACTCATTGACCAAGGCAACACGGTCATCGTCATCGAGCACAACCTCGACGTGATCAAGAGCGCCGACCACATCATCGACCTGGGCCCAGAAGGCGGCGACGGGGGCGGGCGCGTCGTGGCGGAGGGGTCGCCGGAGCAGGTGGCTCAGATCCACGGCTCCCACACGGGCCGAGCCCTGCTGAAGGTCCTCAAGGAAGGCTCGAAATGACGGCCCAAGCCGTCCAGGGCCCGCAAGCCAAGAGCCCGGCGGCCAAGAGCCAGGCGGCCAAGGGCCCGCCGGCCAAGACCTCGGCCGCCAAAATTCCGGCCGCCAAGACCTCGCAAGAAAAAAATTCGGCCGTCCAAGGCCGGGCGGTCGTCCGATCCGCCAAAAACCGGGCGGTCAAGCGCCAGACGACGCGGCCGCCGGAGGGTCAGGTCATCCAAGCAGCCGAGGGCCGAAACGTCAAGGCCCGCGCCGCGAGTCCGGCCGTCCAAGGCCGGGCGGTCGTCCGATCCGCCAAAAACCGGGCGGTCAAGCGCCAGACGACGCGGCCGCCGGAGGGTCAGGTC
>JAISZC010000105.1 GCA_031269485.1 Deltaproteobacteria bacterium | reverse complement strand
TCCCCGCCCACGCTCCCCCTCCCCCAGATGGTACCCTCGTTCGCAACCACACGCTCTTCCTATAAGACCTCGGTCACCTTGGCCGTCTTGGTCGCCTTGGGAGCCTTGACTTCCGCGGCCTTGACGGCCTCGGTCACCTTGGCCGTCTTGGTCGCCTTGGGAGCCTTGACTTCCGCGGCCTTGACGACCTCGGTCGTCTTGGCCGCCTTGGGAGCCTTGGGAGCCTTGACTTCCGCGGCCTTGACGGCCTCGGTCTTCTTGGCCGCCTTGGTCGCCTTGGGAGCCTTGACTTCCGCGGCCTTGACGACCTTGGTCTCCTTGGCTGTCTTCGTCTTGGTCGCCATGGCCGCCGTAGCCTTGACTTTGCTCGGCGCTGCGGTCGGACAAGCGACCAGAGCAGGTTCGGCGACTCCGGCGCGAACCGGGTCCTGGAAGGCTCGAGCCGTCGGCTTGGCCGGCGGCAGAGCGTTGGTTCGGGCAACGGCCTTGTCAAACAGCCGCATCAACGCCTCCATTTTTTTTGACGGGCGTAAAGCCCATGCTCGGCGATGTATTCCACGACCGGGTTCGGCACCAGGTAGCGCACCGACAGCCCGGCGGTCAGGCGTTTTCTCAGATCGGTCGAAGAAATTTCCAGGCGGCCGCCCCGATAATAATGGATCGGCTCAAAGCCTTCGGCCGCATAGGACTCCGACTCTTCGGACCAGCGGACAGGACGGCCAAGGGCCTCCTCCAGCAGCTGGCCCAAGGCGGCCCGGCTGCCCCTGACGCCGGGCCGGCGGAAGACCATGAAGGAGGCCGTTTTGAACAGCTCCAGGTGGTCGCGCCAATGGGCCACGGTCCGGAAGGAGTCGTAGCCCACCAAAAAGAAAAGCCGCGTCTCGGGGTCCAGCTCGGCCGCGGCGGCCTTCAGGGAGTTGACCGTGTAGCTGGGGCTCGGCAGGCGGCCCTCGAGGTCGGAGACCGCGAAGGCCGATTGATCGGCCACGGCCAGCGTGAGCATCGCGAGACGGTCGGCGAAGGAGGCCAGCTCGTCGCGGCCCTTGTGAGGCGGCTGGGCCGCCGGCATGAAAACCACCTGATCGAGCCGGAAATGCTCGGCGATCTCCTCCGCCGCCCTGAGGTGGCCCAGATGGACCGGATTGAAGGTGCCGCCCATCAAGCCCAGGCGCGCGGCCGGAGGCCGGCTCACGGCTCCACTCCGCCGTCCAGATCCGGCGGAAGCTCGTTCTTGAGCCGCCTGGTCAGGAGATCAACCATGCCTTGGCGCGGTTGCTTGCCTTCGTAGAGGACCCGATAGACCTCCCGAGCCATGGGCGCGCTGACTTCCAGGGAGCGGGCCAGACCCCAGACGCTCTTGGCGTTCTTGACGCCTTCGGCCACCTCGCGGCGGCCGGCCAAAATGGCCTCCAGGCTTTCGCCGGCCCCCAGGCGCAGCCCGACCCGGCGGTTGCGCGACAACTCGCCGGTGGCCGTCAGGATCAAATCGCCGGCGCCCGACAGGCCGCTCAAGGTCATGGGATTGGCCCCCAAAACCTTGGCGAGGCGGATCATCTCGGCGAGGGCGCGGGTGATGAGGGCGGCGCGGGCGTTGAGGCCCAAATTGAGGCCGTCGCAGATGCCGGCGGCGACGGCGTAGACGTTTTTGAGGGCGCCGCCCAGCTCGACGCCCAAGACGTCGCCGGAGGTGTATATGCGGAAGACCGGAGCGGAGAGCAGCGACTGGACCCGCAGGCCGTCGGCCTGATCGCGGGCGGCCAGGGTCACCGCCGTAGGCAGGCCCTGGGCCACCTCGTGAGCGAAGCTGGGGCCGGAGAGGACGCCAACCCTTAAAGGGCGGCCGCCTGCGGACTCCTCGTCGAGGATCTTCGTCATGGTGGCGAACGACTCGTCCTCGATGCCCTTGGAGGCGCTGACGTGGACGGCGTCCGCGTCGGCGTGTGACAGCGCCAGCCTGACCGCGGACCGGAAGGCGTGGCTGGGCACGACCCACAAGACCACGGCGGCGCCCTCGACCGCCTCGGCCGGGTCGGCGGTGACCGACAAGGCCGCCGGGAACTTCTGGCCGGGGACGAAGGCGGAATTTTCACGCTCCTCGGCCAGACGGGCGGCGAATTCCGGACGCCGGGCCCACAGCCTGACGGGCAGGCCTTGACGGGCCGCGTGCAGGGCCAAGGTGGTGCCCCAGGCGCCGGCCCCGATGACGGCCACGTTTTGGCCGGCCAAGCCGCGAGCCGCGTTATTGCTGCTGTGGGCCGTTTCCATGCTCCTTTGAGGCGAGCCCGGCTCATGGCGGGCTCGGTGCGGCGGCCGAGGCGCGGCGTCTTTCATTAACTTGTTCGGGCCAGGTTGCCGATAAGAAAGACGGACCGACCGCGAAAAAACCGGCGGCGCCGGTCCTGAGCCGCGAGCGGAACCGTCTAACGTTTACCTCATTTCGGCGTTTAATGCCAGAAAAAAAAGCAGCCGGCCAGGCGTCGGGGCCGATCAGGCCAAGCTTGACGTCCGGGACGCGCCAAGCCTCGCTAGGGCGGCCAAGGCGCCGGACGCCGACGAGCCTCCCCAAAAAAAACATTGACGAAAGCCTAGTCCAAGTGTAACATAGTTGCTGCCTTAGGCAAGCTTATTGCCTATTTTCAGGCAATTTGTTTGACAACACTACATATGGACCAGTCATTGTGGAGCGTCACCATATATCTGGTTGAAAAACATTCGCCGAGGACCAAGCCGGAGGGCGTCCGCAGCGGCGCCCCTGAGCCTCAGGCCCACGGCGGTCCGCCGTCCTTCCGCGGCCCTCGGCTTGACCGTCTGGGCCGAAAACGATATATTTAGAGGTCTTCCGCGGGCGGCGCTCCGGCCGCCGTCCCGCCGTCGAGGCCCCCAATGGACGCCCGCGCCGAAACGGCGAGGCCGCCGGGCGCCGAAAACCCGGCCAGACCCCGCGCCTCGCGGCCTGGCCGGCTCAACGCCGCGCAATCAACCTTTTCGCCCGGAACATTTTCCCAAAGGAGGCTGCGGCGGCCCGGGCTCAGCCCCGGCGACCTTCCGCGGAAAAACGTGATGAAACGATACCTCGCGACCACCGTCGTCATCCTGGCGCTGTTGCTGTGCGCCGCGGCCGCTCCGGCCCAGGAGGCCGGAGAAACCCGCAGCTACGTCGTTCAACGGGGCGACACCCTTGGCGGCATCGCCAAGAAATTTTACGGCAAAAGCTCGCTGGGCGCGCGCCTCTGGCGAGCCAACAAGAACTTGGTGGCCCACCCCAACAAGCTGACTCCGGGCGACACCATCTACCTTTTTCCTGAAACCACCTTGTCCCTGAACCAAGCCATCGAAGTGCCGCCTCCGGCCGATCTGACCGACAATCCCAATTTTCCGGACGAACGCGAGGCGCCGACCAAATTATACACCTCCAACAACTTGCTGGACACCTCCTTTCCAGAATATTTTTCTTTCGTGGCCGATATAGCCACGGGCAGCCGCTCGCCCTCGACCAAAATAAAAATTAAACGCATCGTGGCCCCACACAAAAAAGAAGATAAACCAAAATACATCGATGACTATTATGAGGTACGGATCGTAGGCGAGATAATTGCCTCCTCCGAACGCGGCGCGACCATCCACGACGACGGCGAATCCATGACCGGGGCAGGCCGGCTGCTTTTGTCGACCAACGACAACGTCATAGTCCGCTTCACCGACGATTTGGCCAAAATCCTCGATTCAGACTCTTACGAGGATCATGATCCATATTTTCGGACCTTTCCTATCTACGGCATCGACGCCCCCGTCCAAGAGCCCGACCGCGGCCGCGCCGACCACGGCGACACCGTCGGTCGGCTGATGCGCTACAAGGGCAGCCTGACCGTGGTGGCCCGGGTCGAAAGCACCGCCCCGGCCAAAGGCGCCGCCTCCCGGGTAGCCAAGCGGCGCGACGTCGCCAACCAAGACCTCGAGCCGGTCACGTACGTGGCCAAAGTGATCAAGGCCTCGGACATCATTGAGCTGGGCGACCGCATAATGATCTTCGTGCCGCTGGATCCCGGCCCCGAGCGGCGGCTCGATCCGCCTTACGTCGAAGAGGCCGGCTCCCACGTCCCCGCCGGCAAGTGACGTCCGACCGGACTTGGTCGTCTTCGGCCCGGACGGGAGAGCTTCTCCCGTCCGGCCTTTTTGCGCCCGCCGACGCCGAGACGCTCGCCTTGAGCGTGTCGGAGCACAATGGAAAGGTCCGAAATTTAGCCCCAAGTGGAAGCGTCCGATTTCAGGTAAAAAGGCCCGCGCCAAGGCCTTCGACGGGCCCGCCGGAGTCCTTGGCACGCAATTTGCAAAATTAAATTTTATTTCCATCGTGGGGCCGAAATACGCCATTACGTCACGAGACAAGTCTAGGATATCTTCAAGCTGTCCTCGAGTTTGTCATTGGAATGCTTGTTGATTAACTTGCCGGCCAGACGGCTTCAGCATCGGCTCTCTAAGCAACCAACAAACGATTAACCAACCAACAAGCGACTGAATTGGCGATTCGAGGGCTGAAGAATTTCGCCAGCCATGGCTT
>JAISZC010000099.1 GCA_031269485.1 Deltaproteobacteria bacterium | reverse complement strand
GGTTCTCAAGCGCCCTCGCGGAGAGGCCGGATTCGTTTTGGGCGTCCGGACAGCCGTCCGCCTGGCCGCCGCCGGCCGCCGGCTTCTGCTGACCGGTCCGCCAAGCGCGGACGATTTTCGGCTCAACAAGCTTTCCGGCCTGCCGGTCGCCTGGCTGCCCGGACTGCGAAAAATCGACCCGGAGCTGACCTGGCTCGTGGAGGCCGACGGCTCGGCCGGACGTCCCGTCAAGGCCCACCGGTCAAACGAGCCGGTCTGGCCGCCGCCGCCGTATTTTTCGATTTTCGTCTTGGGTCTTTCGGCCCTGACGAGGCCCTGGACGGAGACTATCCATCGGCCGGAAATTTTCGCGCTCAGCCAGCCTTTGCCCGACTCGGCAAGGCCTTTGACGCCCGAGGAGCTCCTCGCCTTCACCCTCAAGGCCAGCCGGTCGCTAGCCCCTGACGCGCTTTTTCTGAATCAGGCCGACGCCCTGCCGCAGGATCGTCAGGCGGCGGGAAAAAAGCTGGGACTGGCTCTGGCCGCGGCCGGCTTCAGGGTCGTCAGCGGCAGCCTGCGGCGGCAAGAGTTTTTCGAGATTCCATCCCCTGTCCTCAGCGAGCCAAATAAATTAAAAATTGGAGATATTAACTTTGGCTAAACCTTTGTCTTTGCCTTCAAACCTGATGATCGCGATATGCTACGCTTATATTGGTTTATCTGCCAGAGCTTATATTAATTACGGATTTATGTTTAAACACCATTAAATAGAAGCGGTCCACGAACTGAGCGAACTATCGATTATTAAGATAAAAGTTTTTTAGATATCTAGTCTTCTAATTAAACTATTCAATGTTATTGGATATTTTAAGTGTAAGCAAAATGCCATCATCCAATTATGCAATGGATTATTAAAGTCAGGCGTAATTTCCAGAAATTTTGGCAACTCAAGACTATGTATTTCTATCAAATCATGTTTACGCTTCTGATCATCGACAGTTGGGGATGATCTATGGGTTAGATGAAAATTTGGCTCCGACGGCATCAACTCGAAGTTAAGTATGAAGAGCGCGATCACTCTTGGCAATTGTTCCACCTCTACGGCGAGTTCATCGCCAGGTTTGATCTCGGCGCCCCTGCTCGCCACACCGTGCGACAAAGCCCGTTCGAGCATACTTTTGAAGCTTCTCATTTGGACCTCGAACAAGATGAGCTCGTTCGTGTCCGTGGTCGCCTCGACACTTCGGCGGTAACCATGCCAGCCCGAACCAGTGTGGACTTTTTGGGGGGTCACCGTCAGCACCTCGCCTATCGGCTTGTCGCCGGAATCAGCGAGGGTCGCGTTCAAGAGACTTTTTATCGCCAGGCCGCTGCATTTCACGTCCCGGAAAATCGACGTAAATAGCGGATCGTCCAGCGGCGAGGGAAAAATATGATCGATTAGCCACTCGAGGTTAGGGACGAGGTCTTCGAAATCAACCATGTCATGCTCCCATGTTAACTGACAGGTGGAGGGGTTGGCGCCGATTACCCAGGGCGAAGGCGAAATGGTCAAGACCGCCGCGGTTCTCCAGCTGGGCGCGGACGGGCGTCGCGGGCCGGACCGGCAAGTCGTCTTGACCGCGATCTGGGTTGCGCCATTGCGCCGCCGGCGGCGGCCGCAAAGACGCTCAAGGCTCAGCCGCCTGGCCAGGCGGACGGCCGGATGGGCTGCTCAACCCAGGGCCGAGGCGCGCCGGGCGCCGCCGAAGCCCTCATCAGTTGAACGGCGACGGCTTATGGCCGCTGGCGCGCGTCCTGAGCCCGCCGCCGATTGTCGAGCCTGCGCAGGTCAAGTGAAAGTTTGCGTCGCGCTCCGCCGTTTTCATGGCAAATGAACGAGCGTTCTAGACGCTTCAGAACGCCTGTTAATTTTTATGGCTCCAATTTTCTTAAACCCCTCGTTGAGGCTGGCGGGAAAATAGGAAAAGAGGCCAGCTCATCGGCCTGAATTTCTCCAGGCCGATTTCGGCCGCGATGATGGACAGGACCAGCTCGCAGGGCAATGATAAATCCGGCGCCGCTTTCTGTCAAGAGGCACTTTGCCCTTAAACCATTAAAACCGTCGACGCCGTTCAGCTGGCTCCTGCTCGCGCTCACAACGGCCCGGACGAGAGTTTTTCGCCAAAGGTCTGACGGAAACCTCGACCTTCAGCCCAACGTCCGTCGTCATCGAGGTTAAATGTGGACCCAAGGCCGTAAAGGCAAGACATCCAATAGCTGACGTCCGCATCGGACTTGTTGTGTTCTTAAGCCTTTTAACAGCTTCTTAGCAGATAAATTATGCTGATATTGATATTTATAATACTGTTAGTTTATTATTTTAAGTTAAATTTATTATCAAAAATTTATTAATTTTATTATTTTAATGCCCATATCCAGACGTAATTCAGACAACAAGCGTCAGACCACAGCATAAATGTCCGGGTAATCCGCAATAAAAATATCCAGTCGGAAAAATAAGTTCATGGCAAGATTGTCCGGCAGGGGCTAAATCCACAGCAAAAATGTCCGACGCGTCATTTGGGCGGTCACCCGACCTGGCCCAGAAAGGAGGCGCCCAGGAACGCGTCGTCGAAAGGCGGCCAACTGCCTGATTCCAGGGACAATGACAGGGCCAATGACAAGGTCAAAATCATCGCTGAAGTTTCAGTCGGCGCTTTGCCGCAGATCGCCGCCGCCGAGATGTTGCGCCCCGCGGCAAGTCAGCCGCTTGACGAAGACCTGTCAGCGCGAGGGGCCGTTGGTTTGCAAGGGCCACGGCCGAACGACGCGACGACGCCCTCTCCCTGGGTCTTTTCGCTTGGAGGCGCCGGAAGTTCGTCGGCAAACATTTTTCGACGCGCCCGCCGAGGGGCCGACAAGCCCGTCGCTGGCCTGGCGGCCGTAGGCAAGATGCGCAACAAGCGCCCCCAGCCTGAACGCTGGCTTGGACCCAGGCCCGGCTTGGAAAGGCGAGCGCGCGTCGACGCCAACCTCCAAAAACTGGCCGACGTCTCGCCCGAAGCGCGCCGCCGGCGCCAAACCGCCGTTCCAGGCCGCGAAACGAAAACTCCTGACGGTCTCGACGCGACGCTGGATTTTTCCTGGCAACGGCGTAAACTGTCGAAATACAGCCCGCAGGGCCGCCGAAAAAATCGTCTCACCGCGGCAGCCGGCCCGCGCCGCAGCCGGCCCGCATCTCCGAGGAGCAGCCATGACGACGGAAATCAAGCGACAAGCCAAGCCAAGAATTCTGTTGGAGGAAAGCGCCGACGAGTTCAACCGGCTGGTCAAGCGGGGCAAGGCGCCGGACCTGTCCAACCAAAACCTCAGCGACCTCGATCTGCGGCCCTTCGACCTTTCCGCGGTCAATCTTTCCGGCAGCTACCTTCGTCGGGCCAACCTGTCCGGCATGGATTTGTCGAACGCCGACCTCCGCGGGGCGAGCATCAAAAACGCCCAAATCAGCGGCTGCCTTTTTCCCGACAACCTGCCGGCCGGCGAGATCAGCCTGTCCCACGCCTTCGGCACCCGCATGAGGGCGTC
>JAISZC010000071.1 GCA_031269485.1 Deltaproteobacteria bacterium | reverse complement strand
CCAATCGACGTCGTTGAACAGGCTGACGGGCACGAGCAAAGTTATTTTAAAGCTGTAGAGGGTGTTCAAGGCCGCCTGACCGGAAAACCTCAAAACGTGCGCTTCAATGGAGGGCCAATCGTCGAAAGAGAACGAAAAATATGCGGCAGACTGGCTCACAAGACTTCTCCCACATGAAGCGCCGTTTAAATGACCGGCTTAAGCGGTTCAGACAAAAAACGTTCTGATTCGACGGGCAAGATTTAATTGACGCGATCTTCTGGTCTTGAGCGGCCCGAGCGCCCGTTTGGCTTGGCCTGCTTGGCTTGACCAGCGTTCCTAAAGCCCCAAAATACGCATGGCCGTCAGCCGGGGTCAGCCGGGGCCAGAATCAAGGCGGCTTGAGGATCCGTGAAGGCCAGACGGCTCGCCGCCTGCCCGGCTTTTTCGGCGTAGGTCGGACCTAAGCGCCTGAATACGCCGCAGGCGGCCGCGCAGGCTTCAGAGGCCAAATCTGGTTCCCAGCTCTCCAAATGCAGGGCCGCCGAGCGGTCCAGAAGCCATTGGGCCATGGAGGCGGCCACTTGATTTCGGCCCAACCGGCCCCACAGCTCGGCCTCGACGATGCGTCGCCTGAACAGGTCCCGCCCGTCTCGGGGCTGATTTTCCGGCTGGCTCAAGCGAATTAGAGCTTGGGTCGGCTCGCCCTCGGCCAACTTTTTGAAGCTTATTTTCTGGTTCTCCGCGTCCACGGCGGCGGACTCGTCCCGGCTTTGCAGCCATTGCTTGGTCTCGGGCGAGGTCATGGGCGCGCCGTCGTCGAAGGTCAGCAAAGTCAGGGCGGGCCAGCGGACGGCCAAGGCGCGAGCTTCGGCGGCCACTACGGCGGCGGCCTCAGTCAGGCCCAGTCCCGTCAGGGCTAGATGGGAGGCCCGGTGCAGATCAAGCCAAAAAAGATAGGTTCCCGTCAATTCTTCGGCGGCCGCCAAAGCCGCCTCAAACTTGCCGCCGGACAACAGGCCGGCGACGTTGCCAAAGGCCTCGTCGGGCGGGGCCGGTATCATGGTCCGTCCGCCTTCAGAGGGCGGCGGTCCGCTCACCCCAAACCACAGAACCAGCCGCGACAGCTTCCAAAACCAAGGATCCTGCCGACAATCGGGGCCGGCCAAGCGCAACCACGCCGCGGCCGCGCCCAGCAGCTGCCGGCGGGCTTGAGCCGCGTCCTGCGGCGCAACCAACGACGATGCGGCGGCTGGAGCGGCCGCGCTCGACGAGTCCGCTGGAGCAACTGGAGGGGCCGTCGCCGCGGGCGCGCCCCCGGCCGGCGGTTGGGGCGACGCGGCCAAAGGCAAGGCCGAGACAAGTCTCAAAATCTCCAACAGCGTAGGCAAATCTTTGTCGGCCATCAGGGCGTCGAGCCGTTTGACGGCCGTGACAGTTTTTTCGATCTCGTCCGCCGGGCGAGGTGTTTCGGCGTTGGCCTTAAGCCAGACTGCGGTTTTCTCCGACCACCAGCTCAAGGCGTTAGCCCTAGCCCGCAGGCGCTTTAAGGGCGGAAAAAGACTCTCCCAAAAAGTTTCCAGCAGATCGGCCAGCAACTTGGCCCCGGGGGCCAAGCCGGCGAAGCCCTGCGTCTCGAGCAGCCCCACGGCCATATAAGAGGCGGCCATGACGTCTTTGGACTGTCGACCCAAAATAGTGGCGGCCTCGGAGATCACCAGGTCCCAGTCGACCCCGCCGTCGACGCCGGTGAGGGCCGAGAGCTTTTCTATCTCGCCCTGCAGAGCCAAAAAGTTCGGCTCCAACCGGACGTCGCGGCCAGGCTCGGCATGGCCCTCAGGCGGCGCCAGACCGAGCCGGTCGAGAGTCTCTTGGTCCATCACGACTTGAATTCTCCGTCATCGTCCGGCGCCGTCTCTGCCGGGCCGTCGGCGCCCTCGGAGGCCTCAGAGCCCGGAGCGATCTCGTCACCTTCAACGAGCTGCAAGGTTCGGCCATCGAGCAGCAGGCGGAGGATCTTGGGCGCTGGCCGGCCGGACGCCATGCGTTCAAGGATGAGCTGAGCCATGCTTGGCATGACCTCGGCCGCCAAAATGTTGTCGATGTTGCGGGCCCCAGTTTCGACGGTCGAGCAACGTTCGGCCACAGCGCCGACGACTTCGTCGGAGAAGTCGAGTTCAATGCCGTTGTTGGCCGCAGTTCTGGTCCGCAGCAGCTCCAGCTTTTGCCGGGCGATGAGCTTCATGGCCTCGGCGTCGAGGCTCCGGTAAGGGACGATCGTCATGCGGGCCAGGAGAGCCGGCTGAAAATGGGCCGTCAGGGCTGGACGGACAGCCTCGACGAGCTCCTTGAGGCTGGTCTGCGGCTTGATGGACAACAGGCTTTCGGTGACGTCGGAGGCCAAATTGGAGGTCAGCAAAATGATGGTGTTGCTGAAGCTGACTTTTTTGCCCTCGCCGTCGGTCAGCACGCCTTTATCGAAGACTTGATAAAAAAGATTCATGACGTCGACATGGGCCTTTTCGACCTCGTCGAGCAACACCACCGAATAAGGCCTCTGTCGCACGGCCTCGGTCAACAGCCCGCCCTCGCCGTAGCCGACGTAGCCTGGCGGCGAACCCACAAGCCTGGAGACGGTGTGCTTTTCCTGAAACTCGCTCATATTGACGGTGACGACGCTACGCGAGTCGCCGAAGAGGAGCTCGGCCAGAGTCAAGCCCGTTTCGGTCTTGCCCACGCCCGATGGGCCGTTGAGCAGAAAGACGCCCAGCGGCTGGGCCGGATCCTTGAGGCCGGCCTTGGAGGCTTTGACGACCTGGGCGATGGCGGCCACCGCCTCCCCTTGACCCTTGATGCGCTCGCCTAGGCGATTTTCCAGATCGGCCACCAGTTCGGCCTGTCGGGCGGCGATCCGGCCCAGAGGAATGCCGGTCCAGTCGGAGACGACCCGCGCCACCGCCTCTTGGGTGACCTCGACGTCCAGCAGACGTCCGTCGCCTTGGATCGACTCAAAGGCCGCCCGGGCCTGGTTCAGGGTCGCCAACGCGGCCTGAGGGTCGGCGGTGGCGCCCGCCTCGGCGGTCGAGACTTCAGTCGCGGCCGCCGAGGCGCTAGGTTGGACGACGGCCTGGCCAGCCGCCTCAAGGTAGGCCGCTCGAGCGGCGATCAAGGCCTCGGCGGTCGTCTTTTGCTTGAGCCATTCGGCTGCCAGCTCCTGTTCGCGCCCGGCCAGCTCCTCCAGCTTGAGCGCCAAAGCCTGGAGCCGCGCCGGATCGGCAGGCAACCCCCCGGCCGAATCGCGCTCCAAGCCGCCTCGCTCCCGCTCCACAGCCTGCCTGGACCTCTGGACGTCCTCCAGGGCGGCCGGCTTGGCGGCCAAGCCGACCTTGACTCTGGCGCAGGCCGTGTCGAGCAAATCTATGGCCTTGTCGGGCAGAAAACGGCCGCTGACGTAACGGTCGGACATTTCGGCCGCGGCCACGAGGGCCTCATCGCGGATGAGCGTTCCATGGCTCTTTTCGTAGGCGTTCTTCAGGCCTCGCAAGATGAGCACCGTCGTGTCCACGTCGGGCTCGGCCAGCGAAACCAGTTGGAAGCGCCGGGCCAGAGCTGGGTCTTTTTCAAAATATTTTTTGTATTCTTTCCAAGTCGTGGCCGCGCAAGTCCTCAATTCGCCTCGGGCCAAAACGGGCTTGAGCAGATTGGCCGCGTCCGAGCCGCCGCTTTGTCCGCCAGCCCCCACCAACATGTGGGCCTCGTCGATGAATAGCACAATGGGCTTGGCGCTGGCCTTGATTTCGTCGATGACGCCCTTGAGGCGGCGCTCGAACTCGCCCTTGAGGCTGGCCCCAGCCTCCAGCAGGCCCAAGTCCAAGCCCAGCAAGGTCACGCCTTTGAGGATTTCGGGTACGTCGCCCTCACAGATGCGCATGGCCAGGCCCTCGACGACGGCCGTCTTGCCCACGCCGGGCTCGCCCACCAAGATAGGGTTGTTTTTGCGGCGCCGGGCCAGAATGTCGATCATCGAACGGATCTCGACGTCGCGCCCGAAGACCGGATCGAGGCCGCCCTTGGCGGCTTTGGCCGTAAAATTCTCGCAAAACTTGGCTATGAAGCTTTCGCCCGAGCCGGCCGCCGCCGCGGTCCCGACCTCGCCCTCGGCCGCCTCCGCCGAGCCGGCCTCAATGGAGCCGGACAAAAGCGTCGCGAAACCTTTTTCCAGTTCATCTTTGGGAATTTTGGAGATTTCCGGCAGCGCGCCGCCCTGGGCATACAGGGCGGGACGGCGCAGATAGGCCAAAAGAACGGCGCCGGTGCGTACGACGTCGAGCTTGAGGTCCACCGAGGCCACCACCCAGGCGGCTTCGAGCAGATCGACCAACACGGGCGAAAAAGTCGGCCTGGCCGTGTTGCCCGTGGTGAAATGCTCCAACGAGCCGTTGAGGTGACGGACGACCGCCGCCCGGTCAAGCTTGAAGTGATCCAACGTCAATGAAACGTCGCTGTTCTTGTCCTCCAAGGCTTTGAGAAAAAAATGCTCAACCGCCACTTCGTAGTTGGCGCGGCTTATTGCTAATCCGCCGGCCTCATAAAGGATTTGGGTCGAAAAGGTGTTAAGCCTACGGATGAGCGATCTTATGTCTGAGCTAATCATGCGGCCCCCTGGATCTCAAAGAAGACGATCAGGCCTCGACGGGCGGCAAAGCTCCGTTTCGGCGAGTATATAACTTAGACAGTTTAAGCGGTCCTTGCATTTTTTAGAACTTAATTCGAAAATTATAAAATTGCAAACTATTTACAGAAATTTTCATTAATATTTCAAGTCTTCACCGAATTTTTGGTTATAACGGGCCGTGATTACCATACAGGCCTAAAGAACCATAACCAAACGTCAATCGAATTAAAATCAGTAAAAGACCGGACTAAAAGGTCCAGCGACCATATACGGACGTCGAACATCGCCAATCAGCCATTCTATTCGCCCACATAACTCAATGTTTCCGCCATTGTAGGTCCAGGCGATCTTCGAGTAGTTCAGCGTAATTTCTTCCATGTTCTTAATATGGTTTGCTCTCCGGAAGGAATGTCAGCGGCGTATACATTCACAAATTGACGACGATGGTTTTTCTGCTTAATGGTGAAATATTTTTTATCAATGCCGTCGGCCGTGACGCGTCGGCAGTCCTGCGTCACGGTGACCTGCTCGCCTGGGCAGCAGGCCTTGAAGAGCTTGGGTCTGACCTAGTCCTTAGCGCTTGACGACCTTCTGCGGGTGACGAATGCGTTGGCCCGCGGCGCGCCTGTTTGACATCCTCCCCTGACTGAAGTCAGAGGCTCCCTCGGCTTAGGTTCTGTGGATGTCGCGGGGAATCTCCACCAAGTGGTCGAATCCATAGGCCAGTATTTTGTCCTTATTTGTCGCCGCCCAGCGGGTTGTCGCCTTTGACGTACCCTTGCGACACGCCGTTGAAGGTCATATAAGCGGTCAAAGTCTTGATTCTCTTCTTTGGAGGCCGCGGCGGGGTCCTAACAGGACGCCGCCGCGGTGGTCGACCGACGGTCGCGCCAAGCATGGGCGGTCTTGGGCCGGGCCGCGCCGCCGAGGCGGCTGCGCGGCCCTAGGTCCGTCAGGCCTTCCAATCGTCGACGTATTCGATGTTGCCGTCGTTGTAGGTCCAGGTGATCTTCGAGTAGGTCATAGAGACTTCTTCCATGTCGTGATAGGGCTTGTTCTCCACAAGGAACGTCAACGGCGTGTACTCCCGCATAGTGACGACGATGGCTTCTTCCAGCTTGACGGTGAAATATTTCTCTTCAGTCCCGTCGGGCTTGATGCGGTAGTAGTCCAACGTCACGGAGGCCTGCTCGCCGGTGCAGCAGGCCTTGAAAAGCTTGGGGCTGGCCTGGTCCTTGTGCTTGATTACCTTCAGCGGGTGGTGAATGCGCTGGCCCGTCGGCAAACCCGTGTGGGTGTCGCGGGGGATCTCCACCAAGTGATCAACACCGTAGACCAATATTTTGTCCTTCTTGTCACCGCCCTGCTGGGAGTCGCCCTTGACGTCCCCTTGGGAATTGCCATTGAATGCCATGTAAGAGGTGAGAGCCATGATGAAGCCTTCCTTTCTGAACGTAACGGCAAAATTATACCGTTTTCGTCAAAAATTAATAGACGAAAGTTATAACACATCAAGATGCCAAGAAAAAAAACGACAGACAGCCTCCCGGCCGTAAAGGCGAGGGACTCGAGCCTAATTTGACCGCAGATGCATCGGCGGGTTCCGGCCGCGGAAGCTGGTCTTTGGCGCCCCAGCGGCCGCGGCTGACGGCTTGTTCGTCCGTCGTAAAAATCGAGGCGTCCGATCCGCCGCCGCCGCCGTTCAAAAACGTCAGCTTTTGTCGAGTTTGCCCACCAGCGACAAAGTGAAGTTTGCGCCCATGTACTTGAAATGCGGGCGAGCCTTGATGCCCACCGAATACCAGCCGGGATCGCCCTCGACGTCGTTGACCTCCACCGACGCCAAACGCAGGGGCCGTTTGCTTCTGGTGGTGGCGTCGGGCGAATCCATTTCGGTGACGTACTGGCTGATCCACTTGTTGAGCTCGCGTTCGAGATCGGCCCTCTCTTTCCATGTACCGATGTTCTCGCGCTGAATGACTTTCACGTAATGCGCCAGACGATTCATGATCATCATGTAAGGCAATTGAGTCGACAACTTAAAGTTGGTCTCGGCCGCCTGACCTTCTGGCGTCTTTGGAAAGATCTTGGGAGCCAGGCACGAGTTGGCCGAAAAAAAGGCCGCATTGTCGGAGTCCTTGCGCATGGTCAGGGCGATAAAGCCTTCTTCGGCCAGCTCGAATTCTCGACGCTCGGAAATAAGAACCTGAGTCGGAATCTTGGTCTGGGTGACGCCGTTTTTTTCGTAATGATACAGCGGCAAGTTCTCTACGGCTCCGCCGCCCTGCGGCCCGATGATGTTGGTGCACCAGCGGTATTTGGCGAAACTGTCGGTCAAGCGCGAGGACAAGGCGAAAGCCGTGTTGCCCCAGCAGAAATCGTCGTCGGATTCGGCCGTTTCCTTAAAATTGAAGCTCTTGACCGGCACCGTGTCCGGACCGTAGGGCAGCCGCAGCAAAAACTTCGTCATGGTCAGGCCCACGTAACGGGCGTCTTCGGAATTTCGAAAAGAGCGCCAAGCGGCGTATTGCGGCATCTCGAAGATCGAGTGCAAATCCTTGAGATTGGGCAAATCCTTCCAGGCGTCGATGCCGAAGAAGCTCTTGTCGGCCGAGGCGATGAACGGCGCGTGGCTCATGGCCCCCACGGAGGCCACGTAGCGCAGCAGCTTCAGGTCCTGCGGGCCAGGGCCGAAGTCGTAGTTGGCGACGATGGCGCTGATGGGCTGGCCGCCGAACTGTCCGTACTCGGCCGTGTAGACGTGCTTATACAGGCCGCTTTTCACCACTTCCGGGGAATCGTCGAAATCGGCCAGCAAATCGTCTTTGGAGACGTTCATTAGCACGATCTTGTTGTTTTGCCTGAAGTCGGTCTGATCGACCAGGTACTTGAGTCCGCGCCAGGACGACTCCAACTTCTGAAACGAAGCGTCATGGATGACGGCGTTGACCTGAGCTGAAATTTTCTGATCCAGCTCGTTTATCATATTGTCGACTAAAGCGCCGGAAATTTTGGCGTCGGGATCGGTCTTAATCAGTTCGGACAGAAAAGCCTGGAGTCCGGCCTTGGTCGCGTCGTAGCCGCTTTCGCCGGGCTTGAGGCGCGAGGCCTCGACTATTTCGTCGAGGAGATCAAGTTGCGTTGCAGTCTGGGCGGCGTCAGCCGCTTTTTCTTCAGGCATTGTCCTTCTCCTGGGGCTGAAAGCTGACGCGTTTACTTGTCGATGTTGAGAGCGCTGAGGAGTTTTTCCCGGGCGCTTTCGTCTTTGACGAGTTCCTGAATCTTCTTGCGGAAGTCAGGCACGTTGGCCAACGGGCCGCGGAGGGCCTTGAGCGCGTCGCGGATCTGCAGCAACGCGGCCACTTCGGGCACGGCCTTGGCCACCGAATCGGGCTCAAAATCCTTTAGCGACTCTATATTAAGGTGGATCGGCATGGAGGCCTCCGGATCCTCGACGAGGTTGTTTTTGACCGCAAAGTCGAGGCTCAGGCTTTGGCTTTTGAGCACGTCGTCGAAATTGTCCTTGTCCACGGAAATCGGGGCCCGGTCCTCGACCTGCCGTTCGTCGGGCCGCTGGGTGAAATCGCCGACCACCATGATTTTGTTGGGCAGCTCCACCTCTGCCTGGGCGTCGCCCGTGGCCGCCTTGTAGACTATGTTGACCCTTTCCTTGGGCGCTACGGAAGATTCGCTGGCCATGTCTTCTCCTCATTTCTCATTAGGTTGGCGAAGCGTTGTCGCGGTCATTGAGCGTCGCCGGCCGGCCGGCTCCGTCGGGCCGAGGGCGCCCTGTCGCGCCCAAAGTCAGGCCGACGGCTCGCCGCTTTTCAGGCGGGCTTCCTGCAAAGTTTTGAGCAGATCGGCCTTGGCGTCTTCGTCGGCCAGCACGGTCCTCAGGCGCTTCCACAGGGTCGGCCGCGCGGCCAGTGTTTTTTGAGTCGTCTTAAGAGCTATGCATAAATCTGCCAGCTTTTTAAGTTCTGGCATATTTTCAAGCAGATTATCAGGCTCAAAATCACTTATGGACGTAATTTTTAAGTTTAACGGAATTTTTTCTTCTGAATCATTAGCTAACCGATTTTTAACTATTAATTTAAGATTTATATCCAAATTTTTCATAATTAAATCTAAATTTTTACTAGATATATTAAAAGTTTGACGTTCTTCTAAAGTATTATCTTCATCTGATCTAGTAAAATTGCCTAGAACTAATAATTTTAACGGCAGTTCTTTGTCAGTTTTATTCTTGTCAGCATTGGTTTTATAGACTATATTTATACGACTAGGTGAAATCGATGGGTTATCCATCAGCTGCTCCTCATGGGGGCCAAGCCGCCGCCCAGCCGGCGCCGCAGGACCGATCCGCCGGCGCCGCAGGCCGCCAATCCTGGGCAGCCACGCGTCATGCCGCTTTGAAGGGCTCCCAAAAAAGGCCAAGGCCGTAGTGCGCACCTATTCAATAAAATTACCATGAAAACTCGCCCCTGACAAGCCAATTCTTCTCTGATTCTTTGATTTAGGACTTTGCGCCTTGACCCGGCCGTGGCGCCTCGTCGGCGTCGCCGCTTTGCCGGTCGCGCCCCGCTCCGTTGCAACCATGAAAACCGACTGCCAGACGCCGACTGGAAAGCAATTTCGGCGCCACCCCCACGCCAATTGAATCAGCCAGGCCGGGCCAAGGCGCCTAACAAGGCTACAGCTCGACGGCGTGGATGGGCGGCAGCCTATTTATTCAATCATTTTCCTGTGTTAGCTGTCAGAAAGGCGCTGAGCTCTCAAGGCTGCGAGCGCCTCTGGCGGTTGACGGGGGCGAACCCGGTCCGCCGGCCGTCGAGGAACTTGGTTCGGGAGTTTTGGTTGGCGCCGACGACTGGCGAAAATAGTTCGAGGCCGTCCGTCGACAAAGTTGGCGGTCTCTGGCGCCAACTTTGTCGGCATAAGCCCGCCGACCGAGCATGCCTGCTCCGCCCTCACCTCGCGGCGGCCAACGGACGGCCGTTTCAATCAAGCCCGAACGCGCCTTTCCGGAACCAGCCAGAGCCGGCGGTTTCATCTCTCTTTTTCCTTCTTTTTTCACCCATCGGCCGAAACCCTTGACGGCCCATGGGCCTGACGGCGCCGACCGGCGCAAGAGTCCAGCCGACCGACGCGTTCCAAAGAAGCCTGAGCCTGAAAGCTTAAAAAAAGCCCTTGACAATTCTGCGTCCCTGAGATAGGATAGCAAATTCAGTCGGCGGGCGAACCAATCGCCTGCGCGAGCCTATACGGCCGAGCCAAGATTTTCGACCGATCGGGCATCAATTCTTTGCCGTACCCTGGGGACGTAGTGAAGCGGTTTAACACGCCTGCCTGTCACGCAGGAGATCGCGGGTTCAAATCCCGTCGTCCCCGCCAGCCCGTTAAAACTCCCTGACTCATATCTCCGTCCTATTACGCGAAGCCCCTGGAAACTCCAGGGGTTTCACCGTTTTTCCGCTCGGCGCGCTCATCTTTTTCGTCGGCGTCCGTCGTCGGAAGTGGACGCAAGGGCGGACATCCTCACCTCGAGGAGCCGAACATGTCTCTAATTCAGTTGGGCATTGGGCAGGAAGGGGGCGGGCAATGTCGACGCGTCTGGCGGGGCCCGTGGAGAGGGCCGGACGGCGCCTTGAGCCGCCCCCGGCCGCGGTTCGACTCTGCTCGGCGGCTTGCTCCCTCAGGACCAGTTGCCGGGGTTTCCTGCAAAGCGGAGCTCCGCAGACGGGCGGGCGCCCGGACTGCACCCCCAAAGCCCTTCAAAGCCCCTAGGTCGACCGCTCTTCCGGCCAAAACGGCGATTATTCGGAGTCCGCTCCAAGGTTGCAGGGCATAATATATGGTTCGGGCGGAACGGGCACGTCGTCCATCCTCAGACTGACGGCATGGCTGCGCGCCCAGGAGAAAAATCTGGGCGAGCCTCGATGAATCCAGGGCGCACGCGCGACTGTCCGCTGACCCCGATTGCTCCATTGCTCCGATCGGGCCGGCGAATAAATCCGAACAAACGGCGCGACCTGTGAGCAAGAGTCCCCAGTCGAAAGACCGAGACCTTTTTTGTTTTTTTTAAGCCGTCGGTCGGCCTGGGGTTCGTTCAGCGCGGCCGCGGCTTGTGGACGAACAAGCGGCAATGCTCGCCCGAGGTCCTTTGGACTTGAACGTGCGGCATTTGCCGGCTTTTGAAGCCTAGGACACGGCAGCCGTGAGGCGTTCTGGGCTCCCAGGTCACGTAATAATGGCGGCAATTGAGGCAGCTGGGCGGCCGCCGGCTGTCTTCGCCGCTAGTCACCCGGCCCTCTTAGCGGGCCCCGAAAAGGGCCGTCCCCACCCGGACGACGGTGGCGCCTTCGCTCAAAGCCACGTGAAAATCGCCGCTCATGCCCATCGACAGCCCCGTGAGCTGCGGGGCACAGCGGTCCCGCAGATCGCGGAGGCGACGAAAATGGGGCCGAGAGGCCTCCGGGTCTGGATCGTAGGGGGGCATGGTCATCAAGCCTTGCGCCTGGAGGCGCCCAAAGCGGGCCAAGCCCTCCAAAAAGGCCGGCAGCTCGTCGGGGGACAAGCCGCTCTTGACGTCTTCGCCAGAGACGTTGACTTGGACGTAGACGCGCATTTTTCGGGACGCGAGGCCCAGACGCTTGTCGAGCTCCGCGGCCAGCTCAAGGCTGTCGACGGCGTGGACGACGTCGAACAGGGCGGCGGCGCGCTTGGCCTTGTTGGTCTGGAGATGGCCGATGAAATGCCAGCGCAGATCCGCAGGCAGGGCCGGGATCTTGTCCGCGGCTTCCTGGACGTAGTTTTCGCCGAAGTCCAGCTGGCCCAGCTCCCGGTAGACGGCCACCGAGGAGGGCGGAAAAGTCTTGCTGACGGCCAGCAGCTCCGCGTCGCCTGGCCGGCGGCCGGCGGCCGTCAGCGCCGCGTCCATCCGGGCGCGCACCTGGGAGAGCCGCTCGCGGGCCTCCGCGAAGCTTAGGGAGGCCGGCTCGCTCACCGCTACACGGATTCCTTGAAATTAAAGTAATAGGCAGGATCGAAGCCAGCTTCCGAGGGCGGGACGACTTTGCTTATGGTCCAGCCTTGGCTCTCGGCGGGCTTGGAGAGATCGACGAGCTTGGTGCGGGAGTAAATCTGGCCGTGCGGGTCGGCCACGACCTTGACGAGGGGGGTCAGCAGAGAGCGGTTGCTGACTTCCATAATCACGGCCAGATGGCCGGTGTTGAGCTCGACCACGGAGCCCGGCGGATATATGCCCACGCTTTGGATGAAGCGGTCCACCCAATCAGGCTGGAAATGGGAGCCACGCAGGCCGTAGATGAACTTCAACGCGTCGTGAGGCAGCATGCCCTTGTGGTAGACGCGATCGGAGGTGAGCGCGTCGTAGACGTCCGACAGCCCGCAGATGGTGGCCAACGGCGGTATCTGGCCGCCCATGAGCTGGTCCGGGTAGCCGCTGCCGTCAATGCGCTCGTGATGGGAGCGGGCCACCTGTATGACCTGATCGTCGACGCCCAGGTTCTGTTCGGTGAGGATCTCGGCAGACATGGTGGCGTGACTGCGCATGACGGCGAATTCGTCGTCGGTGAGCTTGCCCGGCTTGTTCAAAATCTGGTCGGGGATGCGCAGCTTGCCCAAATCATGAAACATGGTGCCCATGCCCAGGATTTTGAGATCCGAGTCGCTGAGGCCCAGAGCTTTGCCGGTGGAAATGGACAGCACCGAGACGTTGAGCGAGTGAGTGTAGGTGTAGTCGTCGAAATGCCGCAGCTTGATGAGGGCCGTCAGGGCGTCGCGGTTACGGGAGACGCTTTCGCACAGCGCGTCAACGTTTTCCTTAACTTCGCTGACCTCAATGCGTTTGTTCATGCGACAGGCGGCCACCAGAGCCTTGGAAGTGTCCAAGGCTTTGTTGTAGGCTTTGGCCGCGCGAGGAAACTCCTCCTCCAAGGGCGTGGAGATCTCTTCAGCCTTAATCTGGCGGATGGCGGGGGCCGGACGGGCGGGGACGGGCGGCATCTTGGGCTTGAGGGACGGCCCGTCGGGCCGGGGCTTCTTGATGCTTTTGTCAGTGTCTATATAGACTTCGGTGATGCCAAATTTTAATAATTCATCAACTTCAGAACGTTCAGAGATAAGGCGACTTTTAGTTTTCCATGGATGATTAAACCACGCACGTCCAACGTCAGAGACGAACATTCCGATTTCTAAATTTTTTGTAGCTATTTTTCTTATCATTTTATATTAACTTGGAGCCATGTCGCGCTAGCGTCCCTGGCCCGCCACGTACGGCGGGGCTCCAGTCCAGGACCGAAAAAAAACGACGGCCTAAAATGGCCAGGCCGAAAAGACCGCACGAGCCGAGCCTGCGAAGGCCCCGAACTGGCCGCGTCCGAAACGGCTGGCGTGGCGAGCGACGGAGTGCAACGGCGTCGGCTGGGCCGGCTGTCAGCGATGACGCGAAAAAAAATGGGGCGCTTGGAGGTCCTGACCGTTTGCGTACCAGCGGCCGAACGGTCGAAGGCGCGAACGGCGAGAGAGCCAAGGACGGCGAACCGTCCGGCGTGGTCATAATTATATTATGTTCAGCCGCCCAGGTCAAGGACGCCAAGGCAAAGGCCAAAGTGACGGTGACGCCGGAGGGCCTCAGCGTCCTTTGCGTTCGACGACGTCGAAATGGTCGAACTGCATCAAAAAGGAGCCCCGGCCTTGGGTTTGGGAGCGCACGGCCGTCGAGTAGCCGAAAAGCTCGGCCAAAGGCGCCTGAGCCACGATCACCCGGCTGCCGCCGCCGCAGCTAAGCATTTGCTCGATGCGACCCAGGCGGGCGGACAGATCGCCGATGACCTCCCCGGTGAACTCTTCCGGGACGGTGATCTCCAGCCTGATGATCGGCTCCATCAGCAAAGGATCCGCGGCCAGAACGGCCTGCCGGAGGGCTTGGGCCGCGGCCATGCGGACGGCGGGCTCGGGGATCTGACCTTCGCCGGCCTCCAGGCGGGTCAAGGCGACAGACATGTCGGTGAGGGGAAAGCCCATCAGCGGCCCGGAGTTTTGGCCGTCGGCCAGGGTGTCCATGAGAGCCTGCAGGAGCTTTTCGGGCAGGGCGGCCTCGCCACGTAGCCGCTCTTCCGTCTCAAAGCCGCGGCCGCGGGGCAAAGGGGTCGCCGTCACGGCAACCTTGACCAGACAGGCCACGCCTCCCAACTCCCGATCGAAGCGGCCTTCGCCTTCGGACGAACGGGAGATGGTTTCCCGATAAACCACTTGGGTCTTTCCCACTCGAGGGTTGAGGCCGAATTCCCGGGCCAACCGGTGAACCAATACCTCCAGGTGCAGCTCCCCCATGCCGGAGATGACCGTCTGGCCTGTGTCGGGGTCCACCTTAATTTTAAATGTAGGATCCTCATCGGCCATCTTGGTCAGGGCCTCCATGAGGCGCTGCTGGTCGCCCGAAGTCTCGGGCTCGACAGCCACGGAGATGACAGGATCGGCGGCGGCGATTCTTTCCAGCAGCGCCGGGCGATCGGCCGAGCAAATGGTGTCGCCGGTGATTGCGCCGCGAAGGCCCACCACTCCCACCAGAGCCCCGCAGACCGCTTCCGGGATGCGCTCGCGCTTGCCGGCGCTGATCCTCAGCACGCGGCCGATCTTGTCCTTTTGGCCCGTTCGTGCGTTGACCGTCTCGTCGCCCTCCCGGAGCCGTCCACTGTAAATGCGCAAAAAGCTCATCTTGCGGCCCTGCTCCATCATTTGGATCTTGAACACCAAGCTTGTAAGAGGGGCCTTGATCTTCGGCTCGACGAGGACCTCAGCGCCGTCGGCCGCGTGGGCGATTATGGGCGGCAGATCGTCGGGGGCCGGCAAAAAATCCACCACACCGTCGAGCAGCGGCTGGACGCCTTTGTTGCGCAAGGCCGCCCCAGCGTAGACCGGCGTGAGCCTCAAGGCGATGGTGGCGCGCCTGACGGCCGCCTTGAGGCGGTCGACGGACAAGTCCTCGTCGGCCAGATAGGCCTCCATGATCTCGTCGTCGGCCTCGGCCAAGGTCTCCAGCAAAGCCCGGCGCCCCGCGGCCGCCTCTTCGGTCGCCTGGGGAGGGATGTCGGCGTCGATCATCTCGGCCCCCAGGCCGTCGTCGGGCCAAGCGTAAAACCTCTGGTTGAGGCAGTCGACGACGCCGGAAAAATGCTCGCTGAGCCCGAAGGGTCGAGTGATCACGAGCGGGACGGCCCCGAGCTTGTCGCGCAGCTGGTCCATGACCCGGTCAAAATCGGCGCCTACCCGGTCGAGCTTGTTGACAAAGACCAGCTTGGGCACCCGGTGGCGGTCGGCTTGGCGCCAGACCGTTTCTGATTGCGGCTGGACGCCGCCCACGGCGCAGAAGACGCCCACGGCCCCGTCGAGAACTCTGAGGCTCCTTTCAACCTCGATGGTGAAGTCGACGTGCCCTGGCGTGTCGATGATGTTGACGTCGGCCCCGCGCCACCGGCAGGATATCACCGCGCTGGTGATGGTGATGCCCCTCTCCTGCTCCTCGGGCATGAAATCCATGACAGCCTCGCCGTCGTGGACCTCGCCGAGCTTGTGGGTGCGCCCGGTCAAAAACAAGATCCGCTCCGTCAAGGTGGTCTTGCCGGCGTCGATGTGGGCGATAACGCCTATGTTGCGCAGGAGCTGGCTTTTCTGGGCGCTGGACATGATCATACTCTGCTGGGGGGAGCCGTCCGCGGCCGGTCTGCCGCCGTAAAGGCCGCAAAATTGCGGCGCCAGGCAAGCTTTCCGGGCCGCCAATTGGCCCGGACGAATTGGAGCCCGGAGAAATTTTCGCCGGCGCGACGCTGGACGAGCCTGCTTATTATATGGTTCGACGATTTTCTCTTTGAGCCGGCCCAAAGCCGAAGACGCCGTCTCGAGGACCAGAAGGGGCTCAAAGACACCCCGCCCGTCAAGCGCCCGGCGAGGTCCAAGGCCCCTACGACGGGCCCAGGACGAGCAGGCCAAGCGGCCAAGCAGGCCGAAGCGCGGGCCGGGACGTCAAGCCGTCGAACGACGGCCGCCGCGCAAGCCTTACAGTTCGACCTTGGCCGCCTTTTCGGCCACGCCGCGGGCCATCTCATCTTTCCAGGAAAGGAGCTTTTCGGCCAAATGTTCGTCGGACAACGCCAGGATCTGAACGGCCAAAAGCGCCGCGTTGCGGGCCCCGCCCAAGGCCATGACGGCCACCGGCACTCCGGGGGGCATCTGAACTGTCGAGAGCAAGGCGTCCAGCCCGTTGAGGGGCGAAGAGGCCAAAGGCACGCCAATGACCGGCAACGTGGTGCCGGCGGCCAAGACGCCGGCCAGATGAGCGGCCCAGCCAGCCCCGGCGATGACGACCTTCAGCCCGCGCTCACGGGCGCTGGCGGCGTAGAGCCCAGCCCGGTCCGGCGAGCGGTGGGCCGAGGCCACCGTCATTTCCCAAGGCACGCCGAACTGCTTGAGCGTTTCAGCCGCTTCCCGCATGATCGGCAAGTCGCTGTCCGAACCCATCACGATGCCCACGACCGGCTTGGCGTCCATGCCCTCTCCTTCTCTGGCGCGCAATTGAAACAGTAATTTTTTTTCCTTGCGCTGTCAAGCGCAAGACCTGGAGCGGCCGGCAAGGGCGCCGAGGCGGACGGGCCAAAACTGTTGACGACGCGACGCGCCAAATAAGCCCGGCTAGTCGGCCGCGCCGGGACCAGCCCGTCCCGCCAATCGACAGCCCTTGATTAGGCCCGGCGCCAAACGTGAGCTCAACGCCACGCGTCGTCTCCCGCGGGTCGGTTGACCAATGACGCGCCGACGCCGAGACGGTCGCCCGTCAACCCTCGGCAAAACGGCGGATAAAAAAAAATTTAACTCGCCTTTTTCTGTGTTAGAGTGACCAAGCGGCTCAAGCGGCTTATGGGCTCCTGCTCGGGGCGGCCGCCATATTCCGGAGGCTTGCCGAGACCTCAGGCCAGCCGCCTTGCCCTTTCGGGCCGCATGACGGTCTTGCGCCGCCCGCCTCTCCGGCTGATTTGGCGCAAAATCAGCCTGGCCAAGGCAGGCCGGCGCCGGCGGTCCCGAGCTTTGACGACGCGAAAAGTGCCTCAAAAGAAAGCTGAAGACCCCAACGTCTCTGCAGACGAGGCGTTCGCTGAGGAATTGCATTTAATATAGTCTATTATAACATCTATAAAATCAAATTACCATATAAACAGCTGAATTATAGCGCATAAAATCATCATCAACGCATAAAATAGCCTATATTTTTATGAATTTCAAAAATAACTCTATTTATTCATAATATATCTTTTTAAATGCAAACTTATTATAGAAATATTTATTATATATTGTCAATATTTCATAATGAATATAATGTATTTATCAACAATATGAAAAACCTTTGTAAACTTTAACAGAAGAATAAAAGGTAATTAATTATCATTAAGCAAAATTTAACAACAGAGCACCATATTTCAACTGTCTTTAGAAATTATCGTCTTTTTAGTTTCAATATTGATGTTTAATAATACACAGAGTAATATATTATTATTTTAATACATTTAACTAACTGATTGTCTTAGTGTAAAAAAATAAATGTAAAATAGCTTTACAGACTGATGCTTGCTTGGTGTGGCAACGACTCAATGCAGGCCGCCTGGATTGGCGGGCGCGATTTGGCCGGCCTGACTGAGCTGGATACGCTTCAATTCCGTCTCACAGCAGTTGACAAGCGTAATAGCGACCTTTTGGGGACCTCTCACTGTTTTTGTCCAATCTTGTCAAATGTTATATTTTTTTGGAACAGGCCATAATTTATTATGGACCCTCGACCGACCATCTCTTTTCATGGCGGTTCTCATGGAATCTTTGGCCCTAGCAGCCTTCGAAGAACTCGGCGCGGCCTTGACGGCCTCCAAGGCCCTGATCGGACCGTTGGCCTCGGCCGGCCGTCTGGCGGCCGACTGCCTGATCAGCGGCCGTGGCCTCCTTTTGTGCGGCAACGGCGGCAGCGCCGCCGAAGCCCAGCACCTGGCGGCCGAATTCGTGGGCCGCTTCATGAGCGAAAGACCGGGCCTGCCGGCTGTCGCCCTCACGGCGGACAGCGCCTGCCTGACGGCCCTCGGCAACGACTACGGCTTCGAGGAGATCTTCGCCAGGCAAGTCAAGGCTCTGGGCCGGCCTGGCGACGTGCTGTGGGCTCTGTCCACCAGCGGCCGCTCCCCTAACGTGCTGCGGGCCCTCGAGACGGCTCGGGCGGCGGGCTTGAGGACCGTCTTCATGTGCGGCCCCAGCCCGCCCGCGCCTGACGCGGCTGAGCTGATCATCGAGGCGCCCGCGTCCGCCACGCCGAGAATTCAGGAGCTGCATCTGCTCTACGGGCACCTGATCTGCCGGCTGGCCGAGGCCCTCATCTTCGAAAACCGCGACAGGCCGCAACCATGAGTCGGGAGCTTCCGAAGCTCGACTTTGCGGCCGCGCGTCTCGCCAGCCTCCAGGACCGTCCCTCCAAAGTGTCCTTGGCCGACTTCGGCCGGCCCTGGGCCCTCGGCGGCGGCTTGGCCGAATTCGCGCAAAGACTCCCGAGCCTACTGGCCGCCCAGGACCTCAAAGAGGCCGCTCGGGCCATGGCTCAGGCTCGGCGGGCCGGCCGAACCCTCATGCTGGCCATGGGCGGGCACCCCCTCAAGGTGGGGCTAGGGCCGCTGCTGATCGATCAGCTCGAGCGAGGCCTCTGGGACTCCATCTCCGCCAACGGCTCGGTCATGGTGCACGACGTCGAGCTGGCCCTGGTCGGGCGCACCAGCGAAGACGTGGCCGCCTCGCTGGGCCGGGGCGACTTCGGAGTCACGGCCGAAACCGGGGCCCTGATCCACCAGGCGGCGGCCCGGGCCGCCCGTTCAGGCCGAGGCCTGGGCCGCTCTCTGGGCGAGGCTCTCCTCGAGGCCCGGCCGCCGCATCTGGAGGCCAGCGTGCTGGCCGCCGCCGCCCGTCTCGACCGGCCCTTCACGATCCATGCGGCCTTGGGCACCGACGTGTGCCACATACATCCCGACTGCGACGGCGCCGCTCTGGGGCAAGCCTCCATGGACGACTTCCGCACCTTTTGCCGGCTGACGGCCACGCTCGAAGGCGGCGTCTTCCTCAACCTGGGCTCGGCCGCGATCATGCCGGAAGTCTTCCTCAAGGCCCTGACGCTGGTGCGCAACCTGGGCCGCCAGGTGGCCAAGCTGACCACCGTAAACATGGACTTCGTCAAGCAGTACCGGCCTCTGACGAACGTGGTCGAAAGGCCCAACCTCGAAGGCGGCCGAGGGTACAACCTGATCGGCCACCACGAAATAATGTTTCCGCTGCTGACGGCCCTGGTCTTGGAGCAGCTGGCCGACGACGAGCCGCCGAAATGAGGCGGGCGGCCCCGACGAGCCGGCCGCCCGCCCGGCGGCGGTCCGCCCCGTTCCTGGCCGCGCTGGCCTTGGGGCTGTTGACGACGCTGGCGTCCTTCCGGCCGGCGGAGCTCGCCGCCGCCCAGCCGTCGAGGCCGGCGGCGGCCGCCAAAGAGGTTCGGGACGCTCCGAAAACCGCGGACGATCCGAAAACCTCGGAGGATCGGCAAACCGACCTGACGCCGACCAAGCCGCGCCCCATCAGCGCCCGCTCGCTGGCCCATCTCTTCGAGCGCATGTCCAAGCAGCCGCCTTTGGTAGAGCACGACCTGACGCTCTACCTCCAAAACCTGGAGGCCGTCACGGCCTTGGACGACGACCCCTCCAAGCTCGGCGAACTTTTGGAGCTCACCGGCTGGACGGAAGATCGTCTGACGTACGCCCTGGCCAAAATTGGCCTGGGCTTGGCCGCCGCCTTCGCCCCGGACGACCAGGCCCTGCGTCAGGCGCCGGAATTCGCTCGGCCTACGGAGGAGGAAGCCACCCTCATCGACTCCCGGCTGGACGATTTCAGCCGGGCCTTCAAGCGGCTGGCGGCCGGCCAGCCCAAACGCTGAGCCGCCCATCCGGCTCAGCTCCGGGCCCTCGCCGCCCGGTATCGAAAGTCGCACAGCCCGTCGCCCTGCATGATGGTCTTGGTCCTGGTCAACTCAACCCCGGGGGCATAG
Organism: Deltaproteobacteria bacterium; assembly: GCA_031269485.1. Classification (GTDB taxonomy): domain Bacteria; phylum Desulfobacterota; class Desulfarculia; order Adiutricales; family Adiutricaceae; genus JAISZC01. Next base: position 26,160 of record JAISZC010000071.1, on the reverse strand, counting down.
CCTGCGACGAAGGCCTCGTCGCGGCCGCACGACAGCAAAAAGCCCAGCTCGCCCAGCCCCATGTCCCGATACATCTCGGCGTATCGGCAACGCACCACGTCGTAGTCGAACCGCTCGGGCCCGGCGGCCAAAATTCGGGTTTCCAGCGCGCCGCCGCTGGTCCACAGGGGCTGGAGAGCCGCCAGGCTCTCCAAATCGGCTCCGCCAGGGACCTTTTCGGCCTCCCTGCGCCCGGCCTCAGCGGCCGCGGCCTGCACGGCCCGGCCGACGACGTCTTGCGTCTTGTCCGGGCCGAGCTCCTCGACCAAGACGTCGTAGATCGCCTTGACGATCTCGCCTTCAATGCGTCTCCGCTCCAAGAGGCTGACGCTCATGCTCCCGCCATCCGGCTCTCCGTCATTCGGCTACGAAGCCGCCGCCCGGCCCGCCAAAGGGCCGAAACGGCGGCCTGACCATCCGCCCGCGTGGACGGCCCTCGCCGGGCCGTCCCGACGATCGTCAAGATTGCCATAAGCCGTGGAGGTTGCAATACTCCCGGGCCGCGGCGGGACCGTCGTCGGTCTTGAAAACGGCCTCCGGCGGCTCGCCGGGCTTGAGGAGCCGGCGCTGGACTATGTCGCCGACGCGGAGCTCAATCCATTGAATGTGGTGCTTGTCCTCCATAGGATGAGCCGCCGAACCCACGCTGACTTTCCAGCCGCCGTCGACCTTGGTCAACACCGGCACATGCTTTTCCTTGGCCGCGTCCACGGAGTTCTCCTGCAGCCGCTGCATCGGATTGCCGCAGCACGCCAAAGCGCCTCCGCCGGGCAGCACGACGGATGTCATCTGCCCGCACAGCGTACAGCGATATATTTGGTTTGATTCAGACATGATTTATAGCCTTTCGTTGTTCCGACGTCGAACAAAACGACAGCAAGCTTGAAAAATAGCTACGCGGCCGCAACGTGGAGCGCCGAAAACTAAAAAAATGCGAACTAGAAACGGCTCAAAGGCCTTGCGGCCTTCAAGCCGCTGAATAATCAAAGAATTATATTTTGACACCATCACGGGCGATAAATTCGAAGTAAGCCTTGGGATGGGCGCAGACCGGGCAGCTGTCTAGCGCTTTGAAGCTTTCGTGGATGTAGCCGCAGTTGCGACAGCGCCAAGTGCCTCTATAAGGCTTTGTAAAGTGTTTATCGAGCCTGATCTCCTCTAAATACTGAGCGAAACGCTTTTCGTGGTACTTTTCAGCCACCGCGATGCCTTCCATGACGGTTGATATGTCCTTAAAACCTTCTTGACGGGCGATCGTGGCGAATTCAGGATACATGACCGTCCACTCGTGCCGTTCGCCGGCAGCGGCGGCGGCCAGTTGGGCGGAAGTCTTCTCCTCGAGGCCGGCGGGGAAGGCGGCCGAGACGACGGCCTCGCCCCCTTCCAGAAACCTGAAAAGCCGCTTGGCGTGCTCTTTTTCCTGGTCGGCGGTTTCCAGGAAAATGCTGGCGATTTTGGCGTAGCCTTCCTTGTTGGCGATCGAGGCGGCGAAGGTGTACCGGTTCCTGGCCTGCGACTCGCCGGCGAAGGCGGTCAGGATGTTGACCTCGGTTTGGCTCCCTTTGAGACTGGACATTGGACGCTCCTGGCTAGGGATGAACGAAAACTGAAGGGCCGGATTGCGGCGGCCTTGGGGCTTGCCTCTCGGGCCCGGCCGGCTGGCCGGCGCGACGAGCCGAAAAGGAGGCGAGACTCCCTGCCCTCCTTTTCAAGAAAACTATAACTTTTTTCAGACCTGAAACTCAAGGGCCGACCGACCTCAGACTGGGCGGCCCTGGCGGCGGCGGCGACGTCAGCCGTAAAGTTTTTCTATTGATGCAAAACTAGACTTAATAGTCGTATAAGCTATATAAATTTTGATATTTATTTAATAACAATTCTCATTAACTAACAATATCAGATATACTATTTGCATTAGATATAATATATAAATAATATCAACTATTAAGCTTAATTATTTAAAGTTTATTTTAGACGTCTACGTCATTAAAATTTATCCAAACCGAATGGCGCTTAATCGTTAATTTGACCGCTCCGACTGGCGCCCGCCGACGGTTCAACGCCGGGGACGAGGCCTGGCCGTCAAGCGCGTCTGACAGCCAGGCACTTGGCGTGGGCCGGGAGCCCTTCGGCGCGGGCCAAGGTCTCCACGGTCGGCGCCAAGGCCGTCAAGGCCTCGCGGGTCAGCTGCTGAAAAGTCATCTTTTTCAAGAAAGAGTCGACCGACAGCCCGGAAAAGGCCCTGGCCGACCCGCCGGTGGGCAGCACGTGATTCGGGCCCGAGGCGTAGTCTCCCGCCGGGATGGGCGACCAGGGGCCCAAAAAGATCGAGCCGGCGTTGCGGATCCGCCCCAGCAGACTCAAGGGGTTTTCGACGACGAGCTCCAAATGTTCCGGAGCATACTCGTCGGCGAGCTCGAAGGCCTCCTCGAGGCTATCGACGATCAGCACGGCGGCGTTGGCCAACGAGACGGCCACGATGCCGGCCCGCTCCAGGCCGGGCAGCTCCCGATTGACGCCAGCGGCCACGGCCTCGGCCAAGGCGGGCTCGGTGGTCGCCAGCACGGCCGCGGCCTGAGGATCATGCTCCAGCTGCGACAAAAAGTCCCACGCCAGATGCGTCGGATCGGCGCTGCGGTCGGCGATAATGAAGCCCTCGCTGGGGCCGGCCGGCTGATCGACGTCCACCTGCCCGAAGACGGCCAGCTTGGCGGCCGTGACCCAGGAGCTGCCTGGACCGACAATCTTGTCGACCCTGGCCGGACCGCCCAGCCCGTAGGCCAGACAGCCCACGGCCCAGGCGCCGCCCAACTTCCAAACCTCGTCGGCGCCGGCCAGCCGGCAGGCGGCCAGGATCTCCGGCCGGGCCTGGAGGCCAGGGCCCGGCGGGGTGGCGGCCGCCACGCGCGGCACTCCGGCCGTCTTGGCCGGCACGATGTTCATCAGCGCGCTGGACGGATAAGCGGCCCGGCCGCCGGGGACGTAAACCCCGACTCGTTCCAAGGGCCTGGTGATCCGCCCGGCCAGCAGGCCCGGAACGATCTCGGCGGCCCACATGGGGCGCTCCAGCTGGAGGGCGTGAAATTTTTCGATGTTGTCCTTGGCGAGCCGCAAGGCTTCGGCGACGTCCAGCGGCAGGCGCGCGACGGCGTCGTCGAGCTCGCCGACCCCGGCCCGCAAGTCAGCCAGCCGCAGACCGGGCTTGAGCGGCCCGTATTCCCGCAAAAGCTCCTTTTCGGGATCGGCCCTGAGCCGCTCCAGAATCAGCCTGGTCTCTTCGACGGTCCGGCCAAGATCCGGCGCCGAACGGGTCAGCAAGGCGGCCCGACGGTCCGCCGGCCAAGCCGCCCAACGCTCTGGGCGGATGGTCGGCCAAGGGGCGGTGACATTCATGGACGAAGCCTCCGGGCAAGCGGCCGGGGCCGCTTGCGGTTGACGACGCGCCCGGCGAGGGCGAAAAAAGGCCGCGACGCCGAAAAAGGCAAAAGGCTCGAAGGCCTGCGAGGCCCGCCGCCGCTAGTCGGAGCTCCGGCTCCGTCGGAGCTTGAAAAAATCCTTCATCAAGGCCGCGCATTCCTCCGCCAGCAGGCCGCCGCGGACGGCCACCCGATGGTTGAGGCCAGGCCAGGCGGCCAGATCGGTCAGCGAGCCGGCCGCCCCCCATTTGGGTTCGCGGGCCCCGTAGACCACCAGTCCGAGGCGGGCGTGCACCGCGGCCGTCAAGCACATGGGGCATGGCTCAAGGGTGCAGAAGAGCATGAAGCCGGTCAACCGGTAATTGGCCATGGCGGCCCCGGCGGCCCGCAAGGCCTGAATTTCGGCGTGGGCCGTGGGATCCGACAAAGCGGCCGTCCGGTTGCGGCCCCGGCCGACGACACGCCCGTCTGGCGCGGCCACCACCGCCCCGGCCGGCACCTCGCCGGCCAAAGCGGCCTGGCCAGCTTCCTCGAGAGCTTCCGTCATCAAGCTTAAGGCGCGATCCAGACCCAGGCCCCAGCTCAACTCTCCGACCAGCCGCTCCACCGCCCTCTCCCGTCGGCCACGTGTCGGCCGAAACCAAGCTTGACTTGGACGCCTTGGCGGCGCCGGCTGAACTGGCAGCCCCAAGCCGGTCCAGGTCCGCGGCCCGCAAACGGCGAGCCGCAAGGTCGGCTCGGACGACGACGCCGAGCGCCCAAGTCTTTGATTTTAGCCGGCGACGCCTCAAATTGCAATTCACGGGCGCGGCCGGCTTTCGACAAGGGCCTTGCAATTTGGCCACCAGGAACTTAAACTAAAGGACAGCGCCTTTTCCGAAACGACGCGCCGCCGAACTAACCATTCAGGGGCTCGGCGTCAGGCCTGGGCTTCTTTTTCCCAATTTTTTAACGGAGCCGACTTCGACCGCGTCAAGTTTGGCCCAACGCGCGCCTTTGCGCGCCGCAGGCGTGGCTGCGCGGTTCGTCGACCGACCCGCTCAATTCGGCCGACGCGGCGCCGCCGCGTCGCCACCGAAATTCAGCCTTATTCCCGACCGCGCCCACGGCGGCCGGGTTTCGTCGATCAGGAGACGACATATGAGTGAACGAAAATATGAATTCAGCTGGGAGCTCATCGGCGACATCGACAACGCCAGACCAAATCTAGGGCCAACCCTGCGCATCGAGGCCTATCGCCTCCTGCAATTCTGCACCCGCGACATTCTTGAACAACGCTTCGGCACCGACATGGCCGACACGGTCTTCTACGAGGCCGGCGCCTTGGCCGGACGGCACTTTTACGAAAACGTACTGGATCATAAGCCCAAGGACATCCAAGATTTGGTCAAGCAACTGCAAAGCCTGCTCAAGGACATCGGCATCGGCATTTTCAAGGTGGAAAAACTCAGCGACAACCTAGAGTGCGTCATGACCGTCTCCGAAGACCTCGACTGCTCCGGACTGCCGGAGTTGGGCTACGGCGTATGCGTCTACGACGAAGGCTTCATCAGCGGCATCTTGGAATCATTCACCGGCCGCAGCTTCGACGTCAAGGAAATCGACTGCTGGTGCACCAACGAACGCACCTGCCGCTTCGAGGCCAAGCCCAAGAACTGAGCGTCTGAACTTCGGCGGCGGAGCGCAAACCGCCGCCTGATCAGGCCTCAAGCAGGCTGGACGCTGGTCAATTCACGCATTCAGTCTTGCGCCGGAAAGCCGTCTCCCGACATGGACTGCCCGGTGAGGTGACCCAATGTCAACGGATTTGGATTCTCCGCAAGAGCAAAAAAGGTTAAGCTTTTTCACTAAGGCTCAAGCCGAATCCATGTTCAAATTCTTAGAAAAGGTTATTACAGAAAGTAAAACACCTTTTTTGCCGTCTGAATATGCTAAATGGGACACTTTTAACTCACTGTATCAACATACCAGCGAAATAAAACAAGCATTAGCTAATTTTGCCAAAGGTGAACTTGACTTGCGCATGGTCAAGAAAGGTGCCACCAGTGGCAATCTTAAGGCCATCTTAGCCAACATGTCGCACTTGGCTTGGCAGTTTAAGGTCGCTGCGCAGGGTAATTTCAGCCATACTGTTGATTTTATGGGTGAATTTTCAGACGCTTTCAACCTCATGACGTCTAATTTAGCTCATTACGAACAAAAAATTAAAGAAAAGCAAGAAGAACTGGCCGCCATGGCCGAGGCGATCAAAAAAGAAACCCGACGTCGCGATCAAGTCGAGGCAGCCTTGAGGGAAAGCGAAAATAATTACCGTAATCTGGCCCTTCATGACCCTCTAACCCAAATATACAATCGGATTTATTTTACCGAGGCCGGGTCCCGCGAAATAGAGCTGATGCGACGCAACGGCGACGAACTGTGCCTGCTCATGATGGACCTCGACAAGTTCAAGCGCTTCAACGACACCTTCGGTCACCTCAGCGGGGACTCGGCCTTGATCCATTTTACCCAGGTGGTTCAGGAGCTGCAGCGCAAGACTGACATCTTCGCCCGCTTAGGCGGAGAAGAATTCGTGCTCATCTTGCCGCAGACCCGCTTCAGGGACGGCCGGATCATCGCCGAGCGGCTGAGGTCCGTGCTGGCCTCCAGGCCCAACCCGGCGCCCAACGCCCCCGACCCCATCACCACCAGCATCGGCCTGACCGCCCTCGCCAGCGACGAGTGCCAAAACTTGACCTCCGAAATGCTGCTGCGCGACCTCATCGCCAGAGCCGACGAAGCCCTCTACGCGGCCAAAGAGGCTGGCGGCAACTGCGTGCGTTGCCTGGCGCCCGCCTACGCCGACCCCGCGAACGACCCGCTGAACCGTTTTGCCTCCTCCTGACCGCCTTCGCCGCCCTCCGGCGAACACTCCTCCCCCGTCTCGCGTCTTCTGGCCAACGAGCCAAATTGACGCTGAAACCGCGCCGCCGCGCTGGCCGGAAAGCCCGCCGGCGGACTGGCCGCGGCCCCCCGGGCGCGCGACTTCACGCCAGCCAAAGCCTCAGTCCCGCCAGATTTTTTAATTTAAATTTACTGATATTATTTTTTCATCATAAAAATTTTTATAAATTTATTTTAAAACAGCCGACTAGCTCTCCGGCCGGCGGCAGGCCGGCCGGTTCGACGCTTGACCGTCCGGGCCGAAAAAGATATATTCAAGACAACTGGGCCAGGTTGCCGCGCTCGCCGCCTCGGCCGTCGCGACGTTCGAGGCCTCGGCGCTGGCGGCCGCCCTAGGTCGGCCTCGCCCTCTCCGGCCGCCTGACGAAAGCCTTTTCGTCCGCAGGACAGACGGCTTTTTTTTGAGCCCGCCGGCAAGTTGCCTGACAACGTTTTTCGCGCGGCGGGTTTTTTGGCCGCCAAGTCGTCGACCTTTGGCGCCTCGCGAAAGGCGGACGGCCGCTGGCCTTAGGCGAACTGTGAAAAAACTGACCTTAAGTTTCAAGTTCATCCTGAGCTTCGCCGCCGTGACGGCGGCGGCCGTGGGCTTGCTCGCGGCGACGGCGTCTGTTCTGGGCCGGGACCTGTCCGGGCGGGACAGGATATGGCGCGAGGCTTGGCGGCTGGGCCGCCAGGCCAGCGGCGCGGAGCCGGCCGAGACCAGGTCTTCGCCGACGCCCGGCTTCGACGATCCCTGGCTGGCCGCCCGCTTGGCCCAGCAAGAGCCAGTCGTCGCCGGCCTAAAGGACCTCTGGGACGCGGCTCGCTCCGCGTCCCAGACCGCCCAAGGCCGGGCCGCCGACTTGCGCCGCGCCTTGCTGACGGCCGCTCTGGCCCCCAGCCCGCCCGCAGGCTGGACGGAGCTGCTGGCCGAAGGACTGGCGCGAAGCGAAGATATGGCCTCCCAGCCTTTGGACGACTGGCGTCGCCGCGTGGACGTCGTCGACGCCGCCTTGGCCGTCCCTTTGCTTGAGACCGCGGCCGAGTTCGACCAGGCGCGCGCCGCAGCCGCGGCCGCCCGCGGCCGCGTTCTGGAGGCCGCCGCCCGGCAAGCCGACCCGGCCTCCGACGGCCGCGCGTCCAACCTGACGCTCATGGTGGTCGGCGAGTCGGCGGCCCTCGTCGCCTTGTCCGTCGCCCTGGTCTTGAGCCTGCTGCGCACCTCCATCAAGCCCATAAGCCGCCTCCCGCTCTGGCTCGACCAAAGCGCCGCCGAGGTCACCGGCACGGCCCGACGTCTTTCGCGGTCCAGCCGCCTGCTGGCCCAAGGGGCCTCGGACAACACCAAAGCCGTCCTCGACGCCGTCTCGAGCCTCGAGGTGCTGCTGGCCGCGGCCAAGCGCAACGCCGGGCACGCCGACCAGGCCTCGGAGCTCATGGACCGCGCCAAAAGCTTCGTGGCCGAGGCCAACGCCTCCATGGGGCAGATCTCCAAGGCCATGGAGGAAATCAAGGCCTCCGGGCAAGCCAGCAGCCAAATCATCAAAACCGTCGAGGAAATTGCCTTTCAGACCAACATTCTGGCCTTGAACGCCGCCGTGGAGGCGGCCAGGGCCGGCGAGGCCGGAGTGGGCTTCGCCGTGGTGGCCGACGAAGTCCGCAACTTGGCCAACAGCTCTTCGGCGGCCGCCAAAAGCACCGCTTCGTTGCTGGCCTCCAGCCTGGACCGCATCAACGACGGGGCAGCTTTGGTCAAGCGGGCCGAAGAGAGCTTCGGGTCGCTGGTGGCCACTTCCGACGAGGTGGGTGGACTGGTGGAAGGCATCACCGCCAACAGCCGCAACCAAGCCAGAGACATTCAGGACGTGCGCCAGTCCATCGCCATGGTCGACAAGGTGACTCAAGAAAACGCGGCCGAGGCGGCCGAAGGCGAAAACGTCTCCAACGAGCTCAACCGCCAGGCCTCGTTTTTGAACCGCATCATCGCAAAAGTCGCTCGCCTGCTGGGCGACGCGCCGGCGACGGCTCCAGCTCGTCCGACCTCCCCCCCGCCGCCTAAAGCCGACCGCGCAAAGACGCCCCCGCCCGCCCCGCGTCCCGCCTTCGGCCGCGCCAGCCAAACGGCTCTCGACCAGGCCCTGCCCATGGACGACGATTTTTGACCGCGGCGTCCGCGATCGGAAGCGCATAAAGCGCTCATTACTCTTTCGGTTTGACCTCCAATACTGTATAATTGTCCGACAAGGCATGCTGCGCGGGGCCAGGGTTCGCGGGCGTCGCCGTTCTCGGACCGGCGGTCTCCTCGTCGAGGCCAGCTTGGCGGAGCTACATTTTCGCGTTCCCCAGACACGACGGGCCGGCTGGCCGCCCTCTTTCGGCTGGCGCCGGCCGGATCCCGCTTGAGCCTGGAGACCTGCCTGACCGGTTCGAAGCCCTTGGCTTCCCAACCTTCCGTCCTGCGTCGGGGCATCCGAGCTGCGGATCGAGCCTCGCCCGCCGGACCGGATCGGCCTCCGCGCTTCGGACCGTCCGCGCCGCGGGGCCAAGGCGACCGCCATCCCTTCGGAGGGAGACCAATAATTGGCCAGCCAAACTAAAACACTTTCGAGCCGGAGGCCCCGCCGGCTTGGCCTGACGGCCCTCGTGGCCGCGCTGGGCTGGCTGACGACGGCCCAGGCGGTCTTGGCCCAGAACGGGCCCTCCAGTCCGGAAGCCGCCGACATCACGCTGACCAAGACGGTCGAGATCTTTTCCTACGAAGACTTGACCTTCACCATCGACGCTTACACGGTACGGCCGGGCGACAACTTGGCCTCCGTCCTCAAGGGTCAAGGCCTGTGGCCGTCCAGACCCGATCAGAGCCGCGAGGCCCAGCTGATGCGCTTGGTCAGCGAGCTCAACCCGGCCATCGCCAACCTCGACTTGATCGCCTCCGGCCAGACTCTCTTTTTGCCCTCCGCCCGCGGCCTGGAAGAGCCGCCGCCCGAGCCCGCGCCGGCCAGGCCGGAGCCGGCCCTCGGGCCCGGCATGGTGGCCTACGCCCTGGACGTCGCCCCGAACGACGACAAAGACGCTCAGCCAGCCGCGGCGACGCCCTCGCCCACGCCCACGCCCATCAAGCCCGGTCAGCGTCCGTCCGCCGAGGACGGAACTTACGAGCTGTCCGCCGATGTCCCGCCGGAACCCAAGGCCGCGTCAGAACCCCGCCGCGCCGCCGCCTCGGGCAACGACGGCCCGCTGGAGACGGCCCCGGACGGCACGGTCTTCCGCACGGTCAAGGTCAAGCCCGGCGACACCATCGAAAGGCTCCTGCGGCGCGAAGGCCTCGACCGCAACCTGATCTACCGCGGCCTGATCAAGCTCACGGCCGAGCTCAACCCCGACCTCAAGGATCCCAACGTCATCATTGTCGGCGCCGAACTGCGCATCCCGTCGGACGGCCAGTGGCTGACCGCCTACGGCGGCCCCGCGCCGGCCGGCTCGCCCGCCCGCGACGCCACGGGCCGCCGGGCCGAGGCTCGCTCCCGCGCTCCGGCGGCCGGCGACAAGTACTCCACGCCCACCAAGCGCCTCCCGCCGGCGGCCCTGCCCACGGCCGACTCGCAAAGCGCCAAGGCCGTGCTGAACCTGATCTTCACCAGGCTGGGCGAAAAGATCACCGCCAAGGGCCGCATCTTTCTGCCGCTCGACGAGCCGCCTCACTTCGACGTCGAGGCCGCCTCGACGCCCGTCGTCGAGCTGACCAACGGCCGCAAGGTGGTGCTCGATGTCGGACAGAGCCTGTCGGCCGACCTCGTCAAGCGCTTCACGGAAAAATATCGGGAATACGTGGTCTTTCAATCGACCAAGCGGGAGCCTTTGGACAAGGCCCTCGCACGCCTCTGGGCCATGTGCGGCTATTATCGGGTCTACGACCACAGCCAGGCCTTCGAGGGAGGCCGGGACGTGAGGCTCAAGATTTCGGCCGACTGGCTGATCTGGCCCACCGCCGACGCCTGGAACCGCGGCCAGCCCACGGTCGTCAATCTGGCCCCGGCGGCCGACAACGGCACTCCGGCGGTGTGGGTCAAGTTTTTGGCCGAGCACGGCATCAAGGTCATCGACCTCTACCAGGGCCGCACCTTGGCCTCTCCCGGCAAGTCCCCCACTCCGGTCAACAATTTCACCGTCATCGACATTGAGGGCGACAACCCCAGCGCCTTCGCCGCCTCGCTCGTCAGGAGCTTCGGCTACTCGCCCCGGCTGGGGGTCAAGGTCGAGCTCGAGCGCGGCCGCGTCGTGACAGGCGGGGCGGAGATCGCCCAGGGCGTCGCGCCGCCAGTCTTTTGGGAGTCCGGCCAGAGCCGCCACATCCTGGAATACGGCGATCTGTCTACCGAAGATCTGCAAATTTTGCGCAAAAACGAATTCAACGTCATCTCCAGCGCCAAAGACGTCGAATCGGTCCTCAAATCCATCCTGGCCGCTCTCAACATTCGCCTAGGCCAAAATCTGGTCCTCAACGGCAACTCTTCGGGCGGTCCGTCCATCACGTTGACCATCGCCGGCCAAAGTTTCGTCTACAACGGCCGGTCCTACCTATTCTCCTCGGTCGTCTTGCCCAACGACATGGTCTCGCTCGATCCCAACCAAAACGTGGTGGTGCTCAGGCACAAAGCCTCCTCGGCCACTTCGACCCCGCCGGCCAGGGAGGTCGCGGACCAGTCGGCTCAAGCGGCGGACCCTGAGCCTGACGCCATCACCGTCGAGGATCTGCCATGACGCTCGGACCAGGCGACAGGCGGCGGGCCCGGATCTCCCCCAGCCGAAGGGCCGCGCCTGACTCAGCCGGAAGCGGCTGAGGCGTCAGCGGCTCGTCATGACCTGGACTTTCGCCCAAAGCCCTCTGGAGGAGGCGCCCCCCTTGGCGAAGCTGACAGACGCTCTCGCCGCCGGCGGGCTGGCCTACGCGGAAATATCCGTCGCGCGCTCGGACGCCGGACGTGACGGCGTGGCCAACTGCGTGACAAACGGCATCGACGAGGCCTGGCGCGTCCAGTTCAATTACAGCCCCGCCTTGCTGGCTCTGATGGGCGAGGACGAAGGGTCGCTTCCGGCCGACCCGCAGGAGATCTTCGACGGCCACGTCCACCCCTTGGACCAGCAGCTGTTCTCGTCTCTGGTGCTCGAGTGCCTCCAAAACGAACGCGACAGCTTCCAGGTACGCCATCTCTTGTGGACCATCGCGGAGGGGCGCTGGCGGTCGGCGGTCACCTCGGCCAGCGTCTCGACCCGAACGTCCGACAGGCTCAAGCTCGACGTGCTGACCCGTCTAACCGACGAGCCCGCCTTCCGGCCGGCCTTGTCCACGGGCACCCAGACGGCCTCCAGGAAGGCGGCGTACGAGCCGAGCGCGTCCGCCGCCTTCCTGGAGGCGTCTGTCTCGCCGACCGAGTCGGAGCACTACCGGCTGATGCTCGACTCCCTGCCCATGGCCTGCAGCCTGTGGAACGCCCGCCTCGAGCAAATTGTCTGCAACGAGGCGGTGGCCGCCTTTTTCGATCTACCCGACAAAGCCAGCTATTTCACCTCCCTTCACAAGCTGTCGCCTCCTTACCAGCCAGACGGCTGCGTCTCGGAGGAAGTCTTTCGCGACAACGTCAAGCGAGCCTTCCAGATGGCCAAAGGCGAAGAGCTGCGCTTCGACTGGCTTTTTCAGACCACGTCCGGAGACCCCATCCAGGCCGAGGTGGTGCTGGTCAAGATCGACAGTCCCGAGGGCGAACTGATCATGAGCTACGTCCGTGATCTGCGGAACCTCAAAGCCGCCGAAGCTCAGATCGAACGAGAAAGGGTTCTGCTGCAGACCATCCTTGACAACAGCCCGGTGGCCTTCCTCATCAGCGTGGAAGGCGAAATCCGTTTTCTGACTCCCTTCGCCCGCCAAACCTTGGGGCTGAACATCAGCGAGTCCATCCTTAAGATTTACGCCGACCCCGACCAAGGCGAACAGGTCATGAAAACCTTGGCGAACAAGGAACGGCTGAGCTGGCGGAAGGTCGAGGTCCTCGACCGGGACGGCGAGGTCAGGCACATGCTCCTCAACGCCTTCAAATCCCCGTACGCCGGCGGCGTCGGGCTCATGTTCTGGCTGATGGACGTCACCGAAATGGCCAAAAAGGAGCTGGCCCTCAGCCTGGCCCGCGAGGCGGCCGAGGCCAGCACCAGAGCCAAGAGCGAATTTCTGGCCAACATGAGCCACGAAATCCGCACCCCCATGAACGCCATCATCGGTCTGAGCCATTTGTGCCTGCAAACCGACCTCGACCCGCAGCAGCACGAGTACGTCTCGCGCACCCAAACCGCGGCCAAGACGCTCTTGCGCATCATCAACGACATTTTGGACTTTTCCAAAATCGAAGCCGGCAAGATGGAAATGGAACGCGTCGAGTTCCAAATTGACGAGCTGCTGACCGAGACCATGGAACTGCAATCCATCCGGGCCGCCGAAAAAGGGCTAGAATTTTATCTCGACGCCCCGGAAACCCTCCCTCCGGCGGTGATCGGCGATCCGACCCGCTTGACCCAGGTCCTCAACAACCTCATCAGCAACGCCATCAAATTCACCGCCGAAGGCGAGGTCGGCGTCAAGCTGGAGATCTTCGAGGAAATCACCCAAAACATCACCATGCGCTTCACCGTCAAGGACAGCGGCATCGGCCTGACCCAAGAACAGCTCAACGGTCTTTTCAAGCCCTTCACCCAAGCCGACACCTCCACCACCCGCAAATACGGCGGCACGGGCCTAGGGCTGGTCATCACCAAGCGGCTGGTGGAAATGATGATGGGCGAGGTCTGGTGCGAGAGCAAGCCGGGCGAGGGCAGCACCTTCATCTTCACGGCCCGTTTGGGCCTGACGGCGCCCTGGACGCCGGAGGCCAAAGAACCGCCCTACAAAGGCCGGACAGCCTTGGCCGTGGACGACAACCCCTCGGCTTTGCAGCTCTTGGCCCGAAACTTATCATTTTTGGGCTTCAACGTCTACAAAGCCTCGTCTAACGAGACGAGTTTGACTCGTTTAAATTCTTTAAAGGAAAAAAACGAGCCTCTGCCAGAATTGACGGTAATAGACTACGACATCAAAGGTCGTGACGGCCTCCAAATTTTAAAAAGCATCTTGCCTCTGCTGAACAATCCCGCCTCCTTTATGACCGTTTCCGGCATGCAGCCCCAAAGCCTGTCCGCGGCGGCCGCCGAGGCGGGCTTTCAGAAGGTGCTGACCAAGCCCTTGACCTTGAACGCCTTGGAAACGGCGCTGGCGAGCGTCATGCCCGTCTCCAAGGGCAAGCCCAAGGATAAGCCCAAAAAAGCCCGCAACGCCGACGCCGAGGAGCTCGTGGCCCACCTCAAGGGCGCGCGCATTTTGCTGGTCGAGGACAACGAAGTCAACCAGCTGGTCGCCAGCCGCATCCTCAAGCGGGCCGGCTTCGAGGTGACCGTGGCCAACAACGGCCTCGAAGGCCTCGACAAAGTCCAAGCCGAACCCTTCGATTTGGTGCTGATGGACATCCAGATGCCGGAAGTGGACGGCTTGGAGGCCACCAAGCGCATCAGAGCCTTGGGCACCTTCGACCAGCTGCCCATCGTCGCCATGACCGCCCACGCCATGACCGGCGACAAGGAATTGAGCCTCCAATCCGGCATGAACGACCACGTCAACAAGCCCATCGACGTCCACGAGCTTTTCAGGACCATCGCCAAGTGGTTGCCGCCGTCTGACGAGCCGGCCGCCGGCGGCCCAGCCGGCGACCAAACCAGCGACCAAACCAGCGGCCAAACCGGCGACCCAGCCGGCGGCCCGATGGACCATCCCGACCATCCCGGCCATCACGACCATCCCGGTCAAACCGATTGAGGCCAGGGGCGTCCCTAAACTTTGGCCGCCTCGCCCCCAGAGCTTCGGCCCCGTTCTTGCTCTCCCGCTACGCCCGCCAAATTCTTGACCGGCCCTTGACACCGCCGTCCGCGTCGGCGGGTCCAGTCGCCGAAAACGGCCCTCGGCGCGGAACGCAGGCCAACGGCTCAACGCCGGACGTTTCTCCGAATCCTGGTCCGTCGGCGAACTGTTTTTCGCTTATTTTTGGCCTCTCATGAAGCCTCTCGTTTGGCGCGGCTCGCCTTCTCTCCGCCGCCCAATAATCACGCCCTCCTGCCCGCCGCGGGAGGCGCCGCAGGCCGTCTTCCGGCACCTTGACCGCCGTCTTTCGTCGTCGCGCCACTCGCGGACCGCCCTTCAACCTCACGCGCCTCCGGCTTCGCCAGGCGCTGATCGCCCCCAGTCGGCCAGCTACGGACGCCCAAGCTTTCCGTGCCCTTCGCGCCGCCCCGCAGCGCGCAGGCTCCGCTTCGCGCGCGGCCAAAAACTTGGCCTAGGCCCTGCAAGCCTTCTGTTGGCCTGACCCTGACGGCTTGTCCCAGACGAACTGGCCCAGACAGCCGGTCTGGGCTGGACGCCAGCTCAACCGCAAAGCGACGGCCTATGCCGCCTTCAGGACGGCCGAAGGGCGACCTAGCGCTCTGGCGGCCTGGTCCGGCCGTCAAGCCGCGCCGACGTCTTGCAACCCAGCGATAACTTTTGTATATATATTAAGACGGTTGCGTCAGAACCGTTTTTCCCGATCATTCGCCGGTACGAGCCATGCACCTCAAGCGTCTCGAAATATTTTTGAAGCTTATGGATACCTTGAGCTTTTCCAAGACCGCCGACGCCTTCGGGCTTTCCCAGCCTTCCGTCAGCGCCTCCATCAAAAGCCTCGAGGAATCCTTCGGGCAAAGGCTGTTCAAGCGCACGCCGCGGCAGGTCAAGCCGCTCCCTGCGGCCGAGGTTCTGGCCCCGTACGCCGTCAAGATCGTCGAGACGACGGCCCAGGCCGCCTGGGCCGTCAACCGTCAGCTGGCCGACGCCCGGGAGCGCCTCGTCGTCGGGGCCTCCACCGTCCCGGCCCTGGTCCACGCCCCTCGGGCGCTGACCGCCTTCGGCCGGCTGCATCCCAACGTGTTCGTCAAGCTCACCTCCGGCGACTCGCGGGAGGTGACCCGGCAAGTGGCTGACGGCCGCGCTGATCTGGGCCTGGTGGGCGCCAAGCCGGAGGACGAGTCCCTCTGGGCCAAGCCATTCGGGAGCGATCATTTGGTGCTGCTGACCTCCGACCGCCTGCTGGAGTCGCTGGGCCGGCCCCCGGTCAACCTCAACGAGCTGAGCCGCTGGCCGCTGATTCTGCGCGAGCCCGGCTCGGGCACCCGAGACGCCTTCATGTCCAGCGTGCGCGGGCAGGTCGACAGCCTCAATTTCCGAGCCGAAGTCGAGGGCCTGGAAACTTCCTTGGCCTTGGTCCGCTCCTCCTTCGGAGCCGCCGTCATCTCCAGCCTCATTCCCGCCGCGGTCGATCTGCGCGGCCTGACGGTCGTCGACCTCGACTTCGGCGTCCACCGAACCTTTTACCTCGTCCGTCGCCGAGACGCCTTGGCCTCGCCGGCGACCGACGCCCTCATTACCTTCATCGAGCGCCAAGGCCTGGCCGCGCTCGGAGACCTGTCCCAGGCCGACGAGGGACCGCCGTTCTGAACCCATGAACCAAATTCTGCGCGTGGACATGACCACCGGCCGCTGCGTTTTCCAGCCGCGCCCCGCGCCGCTGTCAGGCCTCGGCGGACGCGGCCTGACCTCGGCTTTGACGGCGCTGGAAACGCCGGCGGCGGCCGAGCCCCTGGGCCCGCGCAATCGCCTGATCTTCGCTCCGGGCTTGCTGGGCGGCACCAACTGCGCCAATTCCGGCCGCATCTCGGTCGGGGCCAAAAGCCCTCTGACCGGCGGCGTCAAGGAAGCCAACAGCGGCGGGCAGCCCGGCGGCCACCTGGCCCGTCTGGGCCTGTCGGCCTTGATCGTCGAGGGCCAGGCGCCCGACGGGGAGCTGCAAATTTTGGAAATCAGCCGCGACGGCGCCCGCCTTGTTCCCTCGACCGTCACGGGCCTGAACAACTACCCGGCGGCCGAGGCCCTGCAGGCTCGCTACGGGCCGGCGGTCAGCCTGATCCTCATCGGCCGGGCCGGCGAGATGCGTCTGGCGGCTTCCTCGGTGGCCTTCACCGACGTTTCCGGCGCCCCGACCCGGCACGCCGGCCGCGGCGGCCTGGGCGCGGTCATGGGCGCCAAGGGCCTCAAGGCCGTGGCGCTCGACCCGACCGGCTGCCCCAATCCGCCGCTGCGCGACCCGGAAGCCTTTCGGCGGGCCGCCGACCGCTTCGTCGCCGCCCTCAAGTCCCACCCGGTCTGCGGCGGCAGCTTGGCCGAATACGGCTCAGCGGCCATGATGGGCCTATTTGACGAGGCCGGGGCCCTGCCGACCCGCAACTTCAGCTCCGGCCGCTTCGAGCGGGCCGAGGCCCTATCGGGCGAGCGCCTGCGCGCCCTGACCGAGGAGCGCGGCGGCCAGGGCCGCATCCGCAAGGGTTGCATGACCGGCTGCGTCATGCGCTGCAGCGGCGACTTTCCCGACGTCCACGGCCGGCTGGTGGGCAAATGGCCGGACTTCGAGACCCTATGGTCCTTCGGCCCCAACGTCGGCGTCGACGACCTCGACGCCGTGGCCCGCTTCGGCCGGCTTTGCGACGATTTGGGCGTGGACACCATCGACGTGGGCGCCTCGTTGGCCCTCTTGATGGAAGCCGGGGTGCTGCCCTTCGGCGACGCCGCCGGCGCCCTGCGGCTGGTCGAGGAAATCGGCCAAGGGTCGCCCCTGGGCCGCCTGGTGGGCTCCGGCGCGGCCGTCGTCGGCAAGGTCTACGGACTCCGCCGCGTTCCTCAGGTCAAGGGCCAGGCCCTGTCGGCCTTCGATCCGCGCTCGGTCAAAGGCCAAGGCGCCACCTTCGCCACCAGCCCCCAAGGCCCCGACCACACCGCCGGCCTGAGCTACGCGGCCAATCTGCTCGCCGCCGGCGGTGACGTCGACCCCCTCCAGCGCGAAGGCCAAGCCGATCTTTCCCGCCGCTCGCAGGTTATGGCGGCCGCCGTCGACGCCCTGGGGCTGTGCCTGTTCGTCTCCTTCGCTTTCTTCGACACCCCCTCGGCCTTGGAGGCGGTGGCGGACATGCTCAACGCCCGCCACGGCTGGTCACTGACCGTCAACGACCTGGAAACCTTGGGCGAAAAAATTTTGAAAATCGAGCTGGCCTTCAACCGACGGGCCGGCCTCACCGAGGCCGCCGACCGGCTGCCGGAGTTTTTCGCCTCCGAGACGTCGGACGTGCACGGGTCGACTTTCGACCTGTCAGAAGAGGAGCTGGATTCGGTGCTGGGGGATTTGAAGGGACGGGACTTGACTAAGGACGCGGACTGAAGACGACGAAGAGACGGCGGTCCGCTTGGCCCGACGCCAGCTCGGCGAACATGGCCCGCGGCAGCCCGCCTGCTCTTGCGCTCCAAGCCGCCAAGCCGCCGCCGGAACGCCCCGCGACCGCCACTTGAGCCGGGGGACAAAACGCGAGCTCTTTGCGGGTCCGCCATGCGGCGAGCTCTCGAGGCGTTTGGCCGGCTGCAGGCTCTCGGGGCTGACCCAAGCGCCAACATCAGCCCGTGGCTTGTCGGAAGGGCGCGCCCTCAAGCGCCGCCAGGCGCTTTTTTCGAGCTTGTCTCTTCGCGAGCCTCGCCTTGTCTTGACGGCTGGACCCGTTCTGACGCAGTTTATGCCGTCTACGCGGCATATAACCATCATCAGACAAGAAAAAATTAAATGCTCGTCCGTCGCAGGCCTCCCGGCCTGCGACGGACGAGCCGACGGTTCGCGGCCGAGGCCCTTGAGGCTCACGGCTTGACGGCCGCCCTGGGCCGGTTGATTCGCCGCATCAGCCGCAGCTTGTAGGCGGCCGGAATGACGAACATCGAC
Organism: Deltaproteobacteria bacterium; assembly: GCA_031269485.1. Taxonomy (GTDB): domain Bacteria; phylum Desulfobacterota; class Desulfarculia; order Adiutricales; family Adiutricaceae; genus JAISZC01. The sequence continues at coordinate 7,862 of JAISZC010000071.1, read as the reverse complement.
AACGTGAAGGCGGTGATCATGCCTCCGAAGAGCGGAGCCGAAATGCGCTTCATGACCTCCGAGCCGGTTCCCTCGCTCCAAAAGATGGGGACCAGCGAAGCCACCACCGTGCCCACGGTCATGGCCTTGGGCCTGACCCGCAGGGAGGCGCCGGCGTGGATGGCCTCGTCGACGTCGGCCTCCGAGGCCCCTTGCGGTTCGGCCAAGATGGGCCGCTCGTCGGCCGCCTGCCGCAGATAAATCACCATGATGACCCCGAACTCGGCCGCCAGTCCGGCCAAGGCGATGAACCCCACCCCCGAAGCCACCGAGACGGCGTAGCTTTGGAGGTGCATGAACCAAAACCCGCCCACCAGCGCGAAAGGCAGGCTGGCCATGATCATGGCCGCGTCGGCGAAGCTTTTGAATGAACTGTACAACAATATGAAGATAATGATCAGCGTCGCCGGCACCATCAGCTTGAGCCGCTCGTTGGCCTTCTCCCACAGCTCGAACTGGCCGGTGTAAGAGATGCTCACGCCCGGCGGCGGCTTGACCTGCTCGCGGACGGCCTTTTGGATGTCTCTGACCACCGAGACCAAATCGCGTCCGCGGACGTCGACGTAGACCCAGACCGTCGGCCGGCCTTGCTCGCTTTTGAGCATCGAGGGCCCGGCGGCCATGCGGACCTCGGCGAGCTCGCCGAGGCTGACTTGGCCGCCTTCCATGGTCAGCACCGGCAGGCTCCGCATCGAGTCGAGGCTGTCGCGCCAGCGTTGCGGGTAGCGCAAGTTGACGGGATAGCGGGCCAAGCCATCGACGACTTCGCCGGTCATCATGCCGCCAACGGCCGAGGAAACGTACATCTGCACGTCGGCCAGGGTCAGCCCGAAGCGGGCCGCGGCCCGGCGGTCGATCTCGATTTCCAGGTAGCGGCCGCCCGAGAGCCGATCGGCCAAGGCGCTGGTCACGCCGGCGACCGTCTTGGCGGCCGCCTCGACCTGCCGGGCGGTCGCGTCGATCTGACTCAGGTCCTGCCCGCTGACCTTGACGCCCACCGGGCTTTTGACGCCGGTGGAGATCATGTCGATGCGGGTGCGGATGGGCGGGGCCCACAAGTTGGCGACGCCCGGAATTTTTACCGCCGCGTCGAGCTCCGCCGTCACGTCGTCCATGGTCAGGCCAGGACGCCACTGATCGCGCGGCTTGAGGCGGATGGTCGTCTCGAGCATTTCGATGGGGGCCGGATCGGTGGCCGTTTCGGCCCGGCCGGCCTTGCCGAAGACGGTGTCGACCTCCGGGACGGTCTTGATGAGCTTGTCGGTGGTCTGCAGCAGCGCTCCGGCCGCGGCGACCGACAGGCCAGGAAGGGTCGAGGGCATGTAAAGCAGATCGCCCTCGTCGATGCGAGGCAAAAACTCCCCGCCGAGACGCTGGAGAGGGTAGAGCGACGAAGCCAAGAGCAGCCCGGCCGCCAAGAGCGTCACGGCCGGCCGCTTGAGGACGATCGCGAGCAGAGGCCGGTAGACGGTCACCATGATGCGATTGGCCGGGTTGGCATGCTCGTCGGGCAACTTGCCGCGAATGAGGTAGCCCATGAGCACCGGGATGAGGGTCACCGACAGCAAGGCCCCGCCGGCCATGGCGTAAGTCTTGGTGTAGGCCAAGGGTCCGAAGAGCCGACCCTCCTGGCCTTGGAGCGAAAAAACCGGGATGAACGACAAGGTGATGATCAAAAGGCTCATGAAAATGGCCGGCCCCACCTCCACCGAGGCCTCGGCGACCAGCCGCCAATGGACGGCGGCGTCGAACTTTTTGTCCGGGTCTTCTCGGCGCCGCCGTTCGAGCTTCTTGTGGACGTTTTCCACCATGACGATGGAGGCGTCCACCATGGTGCCGATGGCGATGCCCAGCCCGCCGAGGCTCATGATGTTGGCGCTCACGCCCTGCAGGCTCATCACGATGAAGGACATCAGCAACCCCAAAGGCAGCGTGAAGACGGCCACCAGGGCCGAACGGGCGTGCAGCAAAAACAGGGCGCACACCAGGGCCACCACGGCCATTTCCTCGACGAGCTTGCCGGCGAGGTTGTCGATGGCCCGATCGATAAGCTGGCTGCGGTCGTAGGTGATCACGACTTCCACGCCCTCGGGGAGGCTGGGCTGGAGTTCTTCAAGCTTGGCCTTGACCGCGGCGATGACCTGGCGCGCGTTTTGCCCGAAGCGCATCAGCACCACGCCGCCGGCCACCTCGCCCTCGCCGTCGAGATCGACCAGCCCGCGGCGCATCTCCGGTCCGAGCCGGACGTCGGCCACGTCGCCCAGCAGGATCGGCGCGCCGCCAGGTCCGGTTTTGATCGGCAATTGGCGAAAATCCTCCAAATCCCGCAAGTAGCCTGACGCCCGGACCATGTACTCGGCCTCGGCCTGCTCGATCACCGACCCGCCGGCTTCCTGATTGGACTTTTCGACGGCCGCCTGGACCTCGTCGAGCGCCAGGCCGTACTGCGCCAGCCGCAAAGGATCGACGACGATTTGATATTCGCGGACCGCCCCGCCCACAGAGGCCACTTCGGCCACGTCGGGCACGCCGGCCAGCTCGTACTTGAGGAACCAATCCTGGATCGAGCGGAGTTCGGAGACGTCGTGGCGGCCGCTGCGGTCCGTCAGGGCGTATTCGAAAATCCAGCCCACGCCTGTGGCGTCCGGGCCCAAGGAGGGCGTGACCCCGTCGGGCAGCGAGCCCTGGACTTGGTTGAGGTTCTCCAAAACCCGGCTGCGGGCCCAGTAGAGGTCCGTGCCGTCCTCAAAGACCACGTAGACGAACGAGTCCCCAAAGGAGGAGAAACCGCGGACCGCGCTGGCCCGGGGCACGGTCAGCATGGCTCTGGTCAACGGATAGGTCACCTGATCCTCCACCAGCCTGGGAGCTTGGCCGGGATATGAGGTCCGGATGATGACCTGGACGTCGGAGAGGTCGGGCAAGGCGTCCACGGGCGTGCGGGTCAAAACGACCACGCCCCAGAGCGTCAGCAGCAGCGAGAGAAACAGGACCATGGCCCGATTGTCGACGCAAAGGCGGATGAGCCTAGCCGTCATGGTTGTCCCCCTTCGCCGTCTGGCCGTCAGAACCGTCCGGAGCGACGGGCTTGTCGGGGACGCCCGGCCCGCCGTGGCCGCCGTGGCCCGCGGCGTCGTCCGCCGAGCCGGAAGCCGACGCGGGGGCCGGCGCGCCTCCGCGGGCGGCCGTTTCGCCGGCTGTCTCATTTTGGGACTTGGCCGTCAAGCGGTCCAAAGCGCCCGCGAGGTTGGCCTCGGAATCGATGAGAAACAGCCCCGAAACCACCACCAGGTCGTCCTCGTCCAGGCCCGCCGAGACGGCCGTCTCCTCGCGGGCCGAGCCGGAGACCACGACCGCCTTGGGCACGAACGTGCCGTCCGGGGCCCGCACGATGACCCTCTTTTCGTCGCCCAAATCGATCAGGCTTTGGGTGGGGATCAGCAAGGCCTCCGGCCCCTGGGCCCGCAATCTCACGGTGGCCGTCAGGCCCGGCTTGAGCCGCCCCTCGGGGTTGGCCACCTCCAAACGCAGCGGCACGGTGCGGGTCTCCTCGTTGGCCTTCGGCAGCAGCTTGGAGCTCAAAACCTCGAAAACCTGTTCCGGCCACGCCGCGACGGTCACCCTGACGCGGCCGTCGGCCAGCCGCAGCTCGCGCTCGGGAACCTCGGCCTCGACCCAGATTGGATCGAAGCCCTGGACCACGGCCAAGGTCATGTTGGGCTCGACGTTCATGCCAGGGTACAAATCCAGCTCGGTCAAGACCCCGTCGAGGGGCGTGACGATCTTCAAATCCGTTTGCACGCGCCCCGTCCGGTCGACCTCGGCCAGCATCTCCTCGGGCATGCCGCCGAGCCGCAACTTTTCGCGCACGCCGTCGATGATGCGCCCGGCGGCCTTTTGGCTCTTGAGCAGCAGATACTCGCTCTGATCCGACGCCCAGCCGGGAACGGTCACCACCCCCAAGATCTGGCCGGCGACGACCCGATCGCCCGGGGCCAACCCTCCGGCCGCGGCCACGAAGCCGCCGGCCCGAGCCTGGATCCTGGCTTGCTGATAGCCGTTGAAGGCCACGTTGGCCGGCAGATCCCGAGCGAAGCTCAAGCGGCCCTTCTTGACCCGGGCCGTGCGAAGACCCAAATTTTGGACCTGGGCCGGATCAATGCGCACTCCGGCCCCGTCGCCCTGCTCCTGATAACGCGGGACAAGAGCCATGTCCATGAAAGGCGAACGCCCGGGCGCGTCGAACTTGACGCTCGGATACATGGGGTCGTACCAATAAAGGACCTGACGCTCTCCGCCCGCGGCGCCTGACGAGCCCTCCTCCGGCGGCGGCTGAGCCTGCGCCGACGCCGCCCAGACGGCGGCCGCCGCCCCCAGAGCCAAGCCCAGCCAAAGGGGCAGAGCGCGGAGGACCGGCTTGCCTTGGTCTTTCGTCATGTTCGGCCCTCCGCGTCAGTCGACCTTCTCGAGATCGACGAGGTAATAAGAATCCCCCTCGAACTTGACATCGAAGCGAACCTCGTCGCCGAGGACCAAACCGTCGAGGAGCGCGGGATCCTCGACCGAGAAGCCCATGACCATGGCCGGCCAATTGACCGCCGGGATGGGACCGTGATCGAGGACCACCTCGCCGGTCTCAAGGCTAAGGCTGACGACGCGGCCGACGGCCGAATAAACCCCTTGCGGCGAGGCCGGCGCCTTGACGGCCGGCTCGGCCGGCGCGCCGTGGCCGTGGCCGTGGTCGTGGTGCTGGGCCCAGACTGGAGCGGCCGACGTCAAGCTCCACAAGGCCGCCGCCAGAACGGCGCCCGCCAGCAGGACGTTTTTGAGGCGGTTTGAGGCGGCCGACGGCCGGCGCGAAAAAAGAGGGCTCGGCCGACGGCCGGCGGCGAGGGCTACGGACTGAACGCCGCGGCTGATTGCGGAGCACCGGCTGAGTGAAGATAAATGAACGAAGAACGACATGACTAAACTCCTTATAGGGTGTTTTAGGTCGTTTGATTTGTATAGGAGGTCTCCCCGTCTAGTCCTCCTCCTAAGGCTCTATAAAGGGCCGTTTCATTCATGAGTTGAGCTACACGAATTTCCAACAAGGCCATTTCAGCCTCAAAGACGCTCCTTTGGGCGTCGAGGACCTCAAGATAGCTCACTGCGCCGCTTTGATAGCGGTTGACGGCCAGCTCCTGGACTTGCCTTAAAGAGTTCAGGTACTTGCGTTGGGCTTGATGACGCTTGGCCAACTGCTCGCGCACGGCCAAAGCCTCGGCCGTCTCGCGAAAGGCGGTCTGCACGGTCATTTCGTATGCCACGACCGCCTCCGAACGCCTCACTTCGGCCAAATCGAGGTTGGCCAAATTGCGGCCGCCGGAAAAGATGGGCAGCGTGATCTTCGGAATGAAGCTCCAGCCGGCGTTTTGGCCCGAAAGCAGCCCGTCTAGCCGCTCGCTCATGAAACCGTACTGGCCGGTCAAGGAAATGCTGGGAAAAAAGGCCGCGCGGGTCGCGCCGATGTCGGCGTTGGCCGCCTTGAGCATGTGCTCGGCCTCCAGCACGTCGGGGCGCCGCAGCAGAACCGTCGAGGGCACGCCCGCCGGCAGCGGGGCCGGCTTCCAACCCTCCAGGGTCAACGGTTCGGGCAGCTCCCGCGCCCCAAAGTCGCCCAGCAGCAGCTGCAGGGCGCTTTCGGACCGGATCGCCGCCTCCTTCCGCTCGGCGACGGCGACCTCCGCGAAGGCCGCCATGCTTTTGGCCTGCTCGAGATCCAGCAACGACGACTGACCCGACCGGACCCGCTCCTCGACGAAGGCCAACGACGAACGCCAGCTGGCCAAGTTTCGCCTCGCCAACCCCAGGCCCTCCTCGGCCATGCGATTTTCCAGATAAGCCTCGGCCACCATGGCCACCAGGCTCAGACGGGCCGCCCGGCCCGCCTCCTCGGCGGCCAGATACTCCTCGAAGGCCGCCTCGCTCATGCTCTTGAGTCGGCCGAAGAAATCCAGCTCGAAGGCGGCCGACAAGCCAGCCTCGTAATCCCGCGTGGCGGGCATGCGTTGGCTGCCCGAAACGGTCTCGACGCCCATGGCCTCGACCATGGGCAGCCGCTCGCCGCGGGCGACGCCGAATCGGGCCCGCGCTTCGAGCACCTTCAAAGCGGCCAGCCGCAGATCGCGATTGTCCTCCAAGGCCGCGGCCAGGAGCGCCTGGAGGCGCGGTTCGGGAAAAAAGTCGCGCCACGGCGGGACCGCCGGCTCGGCCTGGGCGGCTGACGGCTCCCCCGCCGAAGCGGGAATGGGGGCTGGCGGACGTTGATATTGAGGGGCCAGCGAACAGGCCGTCAGCGCCAACGCGGCCGCCGCTCCAGCGGCCAATTTTTTCAAAGACATGGGAGCACCGTCCTCGGCGCCGGCGGACGGCTTGCGGCCAAGCGGCCCAAGCCTTAGCCCTGAGCGCCGTCGGTTGCCTGACGCCGAAGTTGCGGCGAACGGCCAAAGCCGCCTCGCGGAGCAAGCCTCAAGGCGTCGTCAGTTGACGTGTTAAAAGTCTTGAAAGAAGGATTTTAGGCGAGGAGGCGAGGAGGACGAAAAAGGCCGTAGGCGTTGAGCTTGGACAGACAGGTCAGATCGCGGGGCTTGAAGAAAGCGCCCAAGGCCGGCGGCTGATCGACGCCGGAGCTCAGGGCCAGCGTGACGCTCTGGGACGAGACGCACTGCCAGACGTCGCAGCCCAACCCGTTTGGCGTGGCGGCGGACGGGTCGGCGTCGGCTTGAGGGCCGACTTGAGGCGGCTGGTCCATGGCCTGGTCCATGGCCTGATGCATGGCGTGGTCCATGCCCTGATGCATGGCCTGGGCGTCGCCAAACTCGGCGCGTTCCGCGCCGGACGAATGGACGTGGCCAGCGTGGCCGCGACCCGCGCCTTTCGCCAAGCCCTCGCTCGCCGACGCGGCGGTCATCGCCAAGCAACAGCCATGACCGCCCATCGAGGCCTTGGCCGCCAGAGCTGGCAGCGCGACCAGAACGACGGTCAGAGCAATGGCGGTGCAGGCTTTAAGGCTCATCAGGCTCTCCGGCGAGGGCTAAGCGGGCGGGAAACCCGCCGAGAAACCAGCTAAAATATATAAGCTTTCTGGGGAGCGTTTGTCAACGGTTTTTTGAAACCAGATTTTTCCCGTTAAATCTTGATATTAGACTTTTATAGGCCCAGCCCGCGCCTGAGCCGGCAAAAGCGGACCTGTCAAAGCGACTGCCGAAAAAGGGTCAACGCGTAAATCCGATCTGTCCGATCTGACGGAAAAACGGGAAAAGCCAGTCCGTCCCCTCGGGGGGGCTTGGGGGCCCCCAAGCCCCCCCGAGGGGACGGAAAGCCGGTCCGAGCAAAAACATTTTTTCCCCGCCAACCCTCTGAAGCTTCCGGCTGAGGCGCTGCTGGGCTGCAAGAAGAGAGCCGCAGGTTGGCCGCAAGAGGAGGACCTCTCGCCAGAGGCAAGCCGGCGCCTGGAGAGGGTAGTTTTCCCCAGCTTTGTGACGGATCAGCTCAAGCAGCTCGTCGTTTAAATAGCATTTTGGTTATAAATTTATGACTAGCCTGCCTAATTACTATTATTAAAAGCCTTAAAGCATATATATTCTATGAGTTAAGAGTTACAAAATTAATTTTACGCCCTCCCAATTAAGTAGTCGCCCTTGCAAAAGGGCCTATCTATCCGGAATGGCAGGATAAATCCTGTGAAATGGCCCCTCTGGACTCGCATTCTCGACTGGCAATCTAAGTCCTTGTAATCACTGGGAAAGGGTCCAATCACCGGTCGGCAACGGCCTGAGCCT
>JAISZC010000036.1 GCA_031269485.1 Deltaproteobacteria bacterium | reverse complement strand
GCCGGTGTGCGTCTGCGGCGCCCTGGGGCGCATGGGCCGGACCGTGACGCGCGTCGCGGCCGCCTCGGGCGTCTTGAAGGTCGTCGGGGCCGTCGAGCGGCCTGGACATCCCGAGCTGGGCCGGGACGCGGGCTTGGCGGCCGGTCTCGAGGAGCTGGGCGTGGCCGTCACCGACGACTTTGCGGCGGCCGTCCGCGAGGCCGGGGCCTACATCGACTTCGCCGCCCCCGAATCGGTCGTCGAGCGGCTCGAGCAGGCCCGGGCCTTGGGCGCCGGCTCGAGACCGGCCGCGGTCATCGGGTCCACGGGCCTGACCGCCCAGGACCAGGCGCGGCTGGCCGAGGCGGCCCGCGATCTGCCCGTGCTGTGGTCGCCCAACATGAGCCTGGGCGTCAACCTGATGTTCAAGATCGCCGCCTTGATGGCCGCCGGCTTGGGGCCCCAATTTGACGCGGAGATCGTCGAGATCCACCACCGGCTCAAAAAGGACGCCCCCAGCGGCACGGCCCTCAAGCTCCAGCAGACGGTGGCTCACGCCAAGGGCCTCGATCCGGCCGGCGCCCTGGTCAGCGGGCGCAGCGGGCTGGTCGGCGCCCGCGCCGACGAGGAGATAGGCGTGCTGGCCGTGCGGGCCGGCGACGTGGTGGGCGATCACACCTTGATTTTCGCCGGGCCCGGCGAGCGGCTGGAGCTGACCCATCGGGCCCATTCCCGCGACACCTTCGCCGCCGGCGCCGTGCGGGCCGCCGCCTGGCTGATCGGCCGGCCGCCGGGCCTGTACTCGCTGGGCGACGTCTTGGGCCTTTAAGCTTGGGGCCTTCCCGGCCCCCTCCGCCTCTCGCGCTCGTCTTTCGCGCGCTCTTTGGCTCTAGGGCCGGAACAATCGTCAACCGGATCTTGTCGCGTCAATATTTGGCGGGGGACTGGATATGCGTAGCTTTTTGTCGCTGACCGCGCTGGCGGCGTTGACGGCTTGGCTTTTGTCCGCTTGCGTGGTGCTCAAAAACGAGCCGCTGCTGGTCGAACGCAACCGCTCCGAGAGCCCGGCCATGGCCGGCGTTTGGACCGACGAGCAAGGCGAGCGGCTCACGGTCAACGCCACGGATTTCTCCAACACCTTCGTGGCCGTGCCGCCCGACGGCCGCAACCACATCCGGGTCACCTTCGAGGAGCTTTCTCCCAATCGCTACATTTTCCAGGCCATCGCCGCGGTCGGGGAAAAGAACGAAAAGGCCGTCTTTCTGACCGTCGCCGAGCTCGACGGCCGTCAGATCAAGATTTTCTTTTTTCCTGACCAGCTTCCGGCCATTCAGAAGCTGGCCGCCGCCAACGGCATGACCATCGCCGACAACGGCTACATATCCGCCTACGAGTCGGTCGACGGCTTGGCGGACTTCTTCGGCGGCCTCTTCAATTTGCAGGGCCGGCCCTTGACCTTCACCAAACGGTAGGACCAGTTCCTTCTTCCTTCAGGCCGTCGAGGCTCGCGGCCGACTGCCCGGACCGGGCCGTCCGCCCAGCCTGAGACGGCGTGGCGGCCCCGTTCCGGGCCTTGGCCGACGAAGCTCGACGGCCAAGGAGCTGAGGCTCAACGCGGCCGTGGGCGCCCGCGAGGCTGGCTTCCCGACATGATGGCCGCCGAGGGCGGCGTCTTCCTCGAGCGTCTGCGCCCCCGACGAGGCCTGAGCCGCGCTCCGACGGCCCGGTCCAGGGAATGGCTCGTCGCTCGCCTCGCGCTGCGGGCCTGGAGGTTAGGCCGCGCCTCGACGGCGGCCCTCTGGCCCGCGGCCGCCCGCTGGACTGCGGTCCTTGCCGAGCCCGCCTCGGCGCCCCCCAGGACGGCCGTCGTCCCCGTCGTCGACCTCAAGCGGCCGTCCGAGGAGCTGGCGGCTCGGCTGGAGGTCGCCGAGTCGGCCGGAAGCCTGGCGGATCGACGTCGGCGAGCCGGGGCTCGTTTCGAGTCGGTCGACGGACTCGTCCGGGCTGGCTGGTTCGCCAGACTGGCCGGGCCAAGCGCCTTTGGCGGCTTTGTCGGCGCCGCTCAAGCGGCTCGTCGCCCGTTTTCCGCGGGCCGTCAGCTTGCGCGTCGACGGCTGGCGGCGAGGCGGCGTCGAGGCTCAAGGATCTCGTGGTCCGGCTCGTCTTCCGCTGGGACTCCATCGCGACCTCCGGCCGGCTCAGGCCAAGAGCCGACCTTGCCGCCGCGAGGCGGCCGCCCAGGTCCTTGGCGGACGGGACGCCCTTTTTTGAGCCGCCGGAAATCTTCGAGGCCGACCAGCTCGGGCGTCCGCCCGGCGCCTGAGCGTTTTTTTCTCCGGCTCCGGGGCTGGCCCGGCGGCCGATGACGTCTTCGGTGCTCGGCTCGGGGTCCGGCTTCGGGGCGACGGGCCAGCGGCCCGTCCGGACTCGACCGACGCCGCGCCGTCCGGCCGCCGGCCGGTTTTTGGAGCGCGGGGCCGATCCTGGGCCAAAGGCTTCGCGCCCGCCGGCCGACCTCGGCGGAAAAAAGCTCCGGGCCGCGCCGTTCGGCCGCCGCCGCCCCGTCCGTGACGCCGTGGTCGGCCTGACGCCGGCGTCTTCGCCGGCCTTCGCCCTTGATAGCCTCAAGGGCATCTGTTATAGTTTTTTTTGCGTGCAGACGCAGAATTAAGGCCGCCTTTCTGCCGCCGGCGCTTCAGGACTCAGCCCTTCCGCCGCCGCCTCCGACGGACCCGCGTTCGGAACGACAAGCAGGATCCTCATGAAAAATTCAAGTTGGGGCCGCGAGTTTTTGGACGAGTTCGGCGGGACCTTCCTCATGATTTTTTTCGGGGTCGGCTCCGTTCAGGCCGCCGTCCTGACCGGGGCCCAGGTCGGTCTGCGACAGGCGGCCGAGGAGCGCGACGTCGCCTTTCGGGAGATGCACGCTCTCAAGCCGGGCCGCCCCGCGCCGACCTGCCGTCACGCGAACGTGGCGGCCGTTGCCGGCTGAGCTTGGACGCCGGACTGCCTCGTCCGCCTTGGGCTCGCGCGGACGGCCGGCGGCCACGAACCTCTGCGAAAGACGGTTGACGCCGGCGCGGCCGCAAGATTTTCTCCGCCGGCGTCGGAGCCGCTTCCGCAGCTCCGCCGCGGTCTTCAAGTCTGGGAAGGACGAGCCCTAAAAATGTCCTCGGCTTGGCCGACGGCTTAGGCCGAGCCAAACGTCGTCGGGACTGCGGCAGGGGCGCTGGAAACGGCCGGCGACGGACCGGCGGAAAGGAACCTAGTGACGAGCAAGCCCAAAGCCGCGGCTGACGCGGCGAGCAAGACGAACGAAGCCAAGGCCGCGGCGAGCAAGACGGCCGAAGCCAAGGCCGCGACGGGCTCGAAGAGTCCGCCCAAGGCGGCGGCGAGCAAGACGGCCGAAACCAAGGCCGCGACAGGCTCGAAGAGCCAGACCAAGGCGGCGGCGAGCAAGACGGCCGAAGCCAAGGCCGCGTCAGGCGCGAAGAGCCCGCCCAAGGCGGCGGCGAGCAAGACGAACCAAGCCAAGGCCGCGTCAGGCGCGAAGAGTCCGCCCAAGGCGGCGTCGAGCAAGACGAACCAAGCCAAGGCCGCGACGGGCGCGAAGAGTCCGCCCAAGACCGCGGCTAGCAAGACGGCCGAAGCCAAGGCTGTGACTGGCGCGAAGAGCCAGCCCAAGACCGCGGCTAGCGCGACTGACAAGTCCAAGTCCCAGCCCGCGACGAGCGCAGCGAGCAAACCCAAGCCTAAGGCCGTGACGGGCGCGAAGGGCAAGACGACCGAAACCAAGCCCGCGACGGGCGTGAAGAGCCAGCCCAAGCCCGCGACGAGCGCGACTGACAAGTCCAAGTCCCAGCCCGCGACGAGCGCAGCGAGCAAACCCAAGCCCAAGGCCGTGACGGGCGCGAAGAGCCAGCCAAAGCCTGCGGCTAGCGCGACCGACAAGTCAAAGTCCCAGCCCGCGACGAACTCATCGAGCAAGCCCAAGGCTGCGACGAGCGCGGCGGGCAAGACGACCGAAGCCAAGTCCAAGCCCAAGCCCAAGGCCGCGACGAGCTGAAGAACCAGTCCAAGTCCGCGACTCCCGCGCTTATGCCGGGTCGTGAACGAAAAGACCAAGGTGTTTTTGAGGGGCGGTTTTTTGGGGCCGGCAAGACCGCTCTGCTGGAAGAGATTAAGGCGGAGTTCGAGGACAAGGGCCTCAGGGCGGGGTTGATCGCCAACGATCTGGCCCCGTGTCTGGTCGACTCGTTTTGGCTGAGCGACTTGGCGGAGGCGAGGGAATTGGCCGGCGGCCGCTTTGGCGGCGACTTTCCGGCCTTCGAGAAGGCCCTTGACTCTTTGCGGACTTGGGGCGTGCAAGTCATCGTGGCCGCGGCCTGCGGCGCGGATCTCGGCGCCCCGTCCTCCAGCCTTTCAAGGCCCGGCGGTCGCTGGACTACGACGTCGGCCCCCTCACCGTGCACGTCGAGCCGAAATTGGCCAGGGAAACGCCGCGCCTCGCGGCCGGCCGACGTTTTGTGCCTCCTGGATCGGCAGCTCGCGGAGGCCGACCTGATTTTTCTCAACTTGGGATGCATGCTTGAGGACGAAGAGCTCCTGCAGATTTTGGACAAGCTCAAGGCCGCCTACCCCTGGGCCCGGCACGCGCTGCGGTTGGAGCATTTCGAGTTCTGGCCGCCGGAAGCTTTGGCCAGCCGGCGGCCGCCGACTGGCCGAGACGGACTACGATCGCTGCGCGGCGGGCGGGGGCTGCGCTGGGCTGGCTGAACATGACACCTCCCCTTCGGGCTGCGGGAGAACTCGAGCCAGCTGGGCTCTTTTTTTGGATGAGCTGAAGAAGACTTTCGCGGAGCGAAGCCTTACGTTCAGGCGCGTCAAGGCCCCTGTCCGGAGGGCGGCGTCGAGGCGGCTTGACCGTCTCGCGCTCGTCGCCCGTCGCCTGCCCGCTGATCCCCGTCAACGTCCCCATTTTTTGATCAACGCCCGCGCGGCCTGCGAGCCGGACCTTTTGGAGCAGCTCGGGTCGTCCCGCGCCGACCTGGCCGGCGGCCGGGATCCGCCGTCAAGGCTTTCCGTCTCGAGGCTCCAGCCAGACAGTTTCAGCCTTCGCCTTTCGTCGGGCCCTCGCCGAGGTCAGCTCATGCGCCATCTGCTGTTGGACCGCATTGTCATGCGGGCGTCTGGCCGCGAGGCCACGGCCCTCAATACGCGAGCCTCAGCGAGGATTTCTTCGACGACCATTTTCCGCTCAAGCCAATCATGCCAGGCGCGCTCCTCGTCGAGGGCCTCGCGCAGCTGGCGGGCCTGCTGCTCGAAGAGACCATGAAACGGCGGGACCTCAACGTCAAGGCTCTGATGAGCCTCGTCGAAAGGGCCAAGTTTCGGAGGCCGGTCAAGTCCGGCGATCAGCTGCGCTACGCCTGTCGCCTCGAGCAGTGCAACGAGTTCGGCGGCCGCGCCTTCGCCTGGGCGACCGTCGAGGTCCGGCCGGCGGCCGAGCGCGAGCCGCTTTTTTCGTTTCATCAGTTCGGCGATCCTCGTCAGGAGAGCGCCCGGGCGGCCCTGGTCGAGGCTTTTCGGCCGGAGGACCGCCGGCGGCCGAGCGGAGGGGCCTGTTCGCCGGCGTGGGCCTGGCCGCCGTCGAGCCTTAGGCCGCCTGTGAGCTGCTGGAGGCCGCCTTGTGGCCCGACGGCCGCTTCGACCAGTGGCTGTTCATTCAAAAGGGCCTCCGGCGCGTCAACCCCCTGTGGTCTTTTTCAGACGTTGGCCAACATGCCGGCCTGCATCGTTTCGGTTTTGGAAAATGTGAAGGGTTGGAACAGTTCTCTTGACATCTATCCATACCTATGCAATAATATCCATTATGGATACTATTGGTGCCATAGGCGAAGCTGCAAAAGCATTGGGTATTTCCATTACTACGCTTCGGCGCTGGGAGGCGGCGGGAAAGCTGACGCCTGCTCGAACGACTTCCGGACATAGGCGTTATGACCTTT
>JAISZC010000015.1 GCA_031269485.1 Deltaproteobacteria bacterium | reverse complement strand
AAACCTTCAGGCGCGGATGGCGGCGCAGGCCGTAGTCCAAAAGCCCCCGCCCCACGTCCACGGCCGTGACCCGGTCCGCCCCACGCTGGAGGAGGCAGTCGGAAAAACCGCCCGTGGAGGCGCCCAGATCCAGGCAATTGAGGCCGGCCGGGTCCAGGCCGAGATCGTCGAGGGCCCCGGCCAGCTTGATGCCGGCCCGGCTGACGTACAGCCGGCCCGGGGTCAGCGTCAGCGCCGTCTCGGCGGGCAGGAGCTCTCCGGCCTTGAGGAGCCGGGCGCCGTCGGGCGCCGCCAGGCGACCGGCCATGATCAGGGCGCGGGCCTGGCTGCGGGTGGCGGCCAGGCCCAGCTCGACGGCCAGCTCGTCGGCGCGGCGCTTGCCGGCTTTTTGGCCGGGCTTGACGTTCGGCCGATGGTTCGGCGGGGTTTGGGGCGGGGTTTGGCCAGCCGCTTGGTCAGCCGCTTGGCCCGTCGCTTGGCCCGTCGCTTGGCCCGCCGCTTGGTCAGCCGCTTGAGGCGTCTTTGGGGGCTTCTTAAGGGGCTTCATTTTGGGCGTCGCTTTGCGGTTTCATTGCGGTTTCATTGCGGTTTCATTGGGGTTTCATTGGGGTTTCATTGCGGTTTCATTGGGGTTTCATGGGGGTTTCATTGGGGTTTCATGGGGGTTTCATGGGGGCTTCGCCAGGGGGCCGGTCGGGCCAGGGGCGCGGCGGCGGTTCGGACTCTTGGACGCCTTTTTAGGGGCCCAAAAAACCAAGCCCGGCGCGGACGCCGGGCTTGAAAGGAAAAACGGGGCCGCCGCGGTCGGAATTACTTGTTGGCGCCCGTCAGTTTGGAGATGCGCATCCCGTAGAACGAGCGGTAGACGAAGAACAAGGCGACGGCCAGGAAGATGAAGCCCAAGGGCGCCGACATGGCCCGGAATTTTTCGTTGATGGCGATTTCCAAGGCCAGCATGCCAAAAAGAGTGGTGAACTTGATGAGGGGGTTGAGGGCCACCGAGGAGGTGTCCTTGAAGGGGTCGCCCACGGTGTCGCCGACCACGGCGGCGTCGTGGAGGGGCGTGCCCTTTTGCTGGAGGTCGACCTCCACCACTTTTTTGGCGTTGTCCCAGCAGCCGCCGGCGTTGGCCATGAAGATGGCCTGAAAAAGGCCGAAAAAGGCGATGGACAACAAATACGAGATGAAGAAGCTCACCGGTTCGTTGGCGCCCTTGGCGGGACTCGACAGAAAAGCGAAGGACAGGGCGAAGGAGAAGACGGCCACGAAGATGTTGAACATGCCTTTTTGAGCGTAGACCGTGCAGATCTTGACCACTTCCTTGGAGTTTTCGACGGCCGCGCTCCTGGAGGCGTCAGGATCGAGATCGATGTGGTCCTTGATGTAGCCCACCGCCCGGTAGGCGCCGGTGGAGACGGCCTGGGTGGCGGCGCCGGTGAACCAGTAGATGACCGAGCCGCCGCACAGAAAGCCCAAGATGGTGTAGGGGTTGAGGAAGTTGAGGATGTCCTCGGGCCTGACGCCCAGCACCTTTTCGATGACCAGGATGGTCGAGAAGATCATGATGGTCGAGCCCACCACCGCGGTGCCGATGAGCACAGGCTTGGCCGTGGCCTTGAAAGTGTTGCCGGCCCCGTCGTTGCTTTCCAAATAATAATGGGCCTTTTCAAAGTCGGGCTTGGTCCCGAAGTCTTTTTCCAGCTCGTCGGCGATGTTGGGAATTTCTTCGATGAGGCTCAGCTCGTAGATGGACTGGGCGTTGTCGGTCACCGGGCCGTAGCTGTCGACGGCGATGGTCACCGGGCCCATGCTCAGAAAGCCGAAGGCCACCAGGCCGAAGGCGAAGACCGAAGGGTAGGTCATGATGCTCGACAGGCCTTGGAGGCTGAAGAGATAGGCCACGAACATCAGCGCGCAGAAGACCAGGCCCATCCAAAAGGCGCTGAAGTTGCCGGCGATGAAGCCGGCCAGGATGTTGAGCGAGGCCCCGCCTTCTTTGGAGGCTTCCACGGTCTCGCGCACGTGTCCGGACTTGCCGGAGGTGAAGATTTTGGTGAACTCGGGAATGAGCGCCGCGCCCAAGGTGCCGCAGCTGATGATGGCCGCCAGCACGTACCACAGCTTGTTTCCGCCCTCCGGGACCAGCTCGGCCAGTTCGCCGCGGCCCAGCAGCAGGTAGCTGGCCGCGAAGGTCATCAGGATCGACAAGATGGAGGCGATCCACACCAGGCTCGTCAGCGGGGCCTCGAAGTCGAAGTCCTCGGCCTTGGCGTACCGGGCCGAGCTGTAGAAACGGTTGACGTAGAAGGCGGCCAGGGAGGTCACCAGCATGAGGATCCTCATCACGAAGACCCACGTCAGAAGGTTGGCGCGCAGATCCACGCGGGCCTTTTCGGGGAAGGCCAGGCCCACGGCCAGGCAGATGAAGGTGACCAGGGCCACGCCCGTCACGCCGTAGGTCTCGAAGCCGTCGGCCGTCGGGCCCACGCTGTCGCCGGCGTTGTCGCCGGTGCAGTCGGCGATGACGCCGGGGTTGCGGGGGTCGTCTTCCTTGATTTTAAAGACGATCTTCATCAAGTCCGAGCCGATGTCGGCGATTTTGGTGAAGATGCCGCCGGCGATGCGCAGCGCGCTCGCCCCCAGCGACTCGCCGATGGCGAAGCCGATGAAGCAGGCGCCGGCCAGATCGCGCGGCACGAAGACGAGGATGATGAGCATCATCACCAGCTCGACCGAGATCAGCATCACGCCGATGCTCATGCCCGCGTCCAGCGGAATGTTGAGGAGCTTGAGGGGCTTTTTCTCCAGCGAGGCGTAGGCCATGCGGCTGTTGGCCAAGGTGTTGACCCGCATGCCGTAGAAGGCCACCGCGTAGGAGCCCAGGATGCCGATGACGGTCCACAGCAGAATCAGCAGCACCGAGCCGGCGCCCAGGTCCGTGAGGTAGCCGAAGTAGAACGAGATGCAGGCGCCCACGAAGATCAGCAGCAGCCCCAGCAGGCGGGCCTGCTGGAACATGTAGGTCTTGCAGGTTTCGTAGATCATGGCGGCCACTTCCAGCATCGAGGGATGGGCCTTGAGCTTTTTTATGCCTACGTACTGGTAGAGGCCGAAAATTAAGCCCAGCACGCAGACCCCAAAGCCCCCCAGCAGGAGCCGGTTCTGGCCGGGCGAGAGGGACGGAACCTCAAGGTCCGCCTCGCTGGCGAGAGCGGCCCCGGCGGCCATGACCAGCCAAGCGGCCGTCAAGCCGGCGGCCGCCTTGAGCCTGGACCAGACGGGCTTGGCGAAAGCGGTAGAAGATGGCATCTTGTTCAAGCCTCCCAGGGTTTCGAAAGTTTTTTGGCCGTTGAGAGCGGCTGTCAGGCCGGCGGAGCGGGCGCCGAAGGCCGTCGGGCACGGAGCCGAAAAGAGCCGCCGCCGGGCGGCGACATTTTTGACGGGCAATTGTCTTGCGGCGATTTTACGACGGCCTGGCCAGAAAGTCCAGCGTCGGCCGGGCCTGGGCGGCTCGGCGAACGCGCGCGCCGGAACGAAAACGCCCCCGGCCAAGGGGCGTTGAGCGCGGCGTCCAAAAAAGCCGGAAAAACGCGGCCGGCGCCGACGGGCGCCGACGGGCGGATTATACTGGAAACTCCGCCCCGCGGCAATAGGAAACGGGCCGAAAGGGCCGAAATTTGGCTGATTTTCGGCGGCCTTGCGGCCTTCCGGCTCATTTTGCTAAAATCACAAAACCTGGGCCGAGGCCGTCTCTGACTGCAGTCAAGGAAAAAACCGGCTACGAAAGGCGCCCCCGGAAGATCCGATTTTTTTTCGGTCCGAGGCCGCCAAGCCGCCGAAAACCCTTGCGTTCAGTTTCTATATGCGCTAGGATTCGGCCATGCTGGAGCTTGTCACCAACAGGAATTGCGTCTACCAAATCGGCTACCATGCGATCTGGACGCCCAAGTACCGCCGGCCGGTCCTGGCTGGGCCAGTGGCGGTCGCGACCGAAGAAATTTTGACGGACATTTGCTCTCGAAAAAAGTGGCCTATTATATCGCTTGAAATACAAATCGATCATATACATCTTTTTTTAAGTATCCCTCCGTCTGTTTCAGTTGCTTCTGCCATTAAAGTCATAAAAGGAGGTTCCGCATTATATCTAATGCGCAATTTCCCCGAATTACGTGAAAAAATTTCAGATAAACATGTATGGTCTCCATCATATTATATAGCTACATCAGGAAATATTAGCGCTGAAATTATTAAGAAATATATTGAGCGTTGTGAGCATATTAAAAAGAGGAAATAATTCTTTAATTACTCGTAAATGATATAAATATAAAATTAATAAATTAAACAGTTAGAAACAGTCTAAAATTGGACAATTTGCTGGATGCCGACGCTCCGGAACCACCGCAGGCCGCCTCTGACTTTAGTCAGGGACGGATGTCAATTGGCAGGCCGCCAAGTCTGCAAGCCCTTCGGCAGACCGACCGCCGGCTTGCCGCCGAGATGCGCGGCGGCGGCTTTTCCCGGCTTGGCCGGTCCGGCCGCGCAAATCGCCCCCTGGGACCGGCTTTGGGCGGCCGGGGCTCGGGCCGGCGGCGTCCGGGCTGGCCCTGACGAAGCCAAGCTGGCGCTTCGGTCCAGGCCGCGCTCGGTCGCGGGCGGGCGGGCGGGCGGCGGCGGCCGTTGCGACGGACGGCGGACCCCTCCTCGCTCTCCTCATGACGGCGACCGACCCCTCAGGCCGACTGAGGGCTTCGGCCGAGTCGGCCAGCCGAGCCGGACGGCCTGAAAAACCCCTTGGCCGTCTTGGGTCTGTCGATTTGTCTTATTAACATAAAGTCGCATATTTACGTCAAAATAAAATTGATTTTTTTTGACGAAAGTCCTGGTTTTGTTGGGAAATATTTATGAAATTTGCACATTTGAGACACTGGGGACGTCGACCGAGCCAGACGCAGGTTTTGGTTCTGGTCTTGTCGGCGTTGTTGACCGCCTGCGGCGGTCAGGGCGTTCAAAACTCGGCCATGGGCCGCGAAGCCGGCCGAGTGGCCCAGGAGGGACGGTCTTCCGAAAAATATTACCAGCTCGGGCCGCAGTTCGAAAAACAGCTCGACGAGATGGTCGGCCAAGAATACATGGCCTTGTCAGGGCGGAAGGAGGACGTGCCGCTGGAGCTCAACCAGGACGTCTTGGTCAATCTCAACTACTTCCTCAACGACGCCCGCGGCTTCATGATTCGCTCGTTGAGCCGCGGCCAAAAATACATCCCCATGATGAAGGCCATTTTGCGTCAAAAGGGGCTGCCTGAGGATTTGGTCTATCTGGCCTTGATAGAAAGCGGCTTTCGGACGGAAGCCGTCTCCTCGGCCAGCGCCGTCGGGCCCTGGCAGTTCATCGCCGCCACCGGACGACGCTACGGGCTGGTCATCGACGAATGGGTCGACGAGCGCATGGACCCGGTCAAATCGACCTACGCCGCGGCCGACTACCTGATCGCCCTTCACGACATGTTCAACTCCTGGCCTTTGGCCATCGCCGCCTACAACAGCGGCGAGGGCAAGATACTCAAGGGCATGCGCAATCCCGACGTCGACAATTACTGGGACATGGCCAAGGCCGGCAACTTTTTGGCCGCCGAGACCAAGCGCTACGTGCCCAGCTTTCTGGCCGCGGCCATCATTTCCAAAGACCCGCTGGCCTATGGCCTGGAAATCGAGCCCACCCCCCCCGACCTCTGGGAGGAGGTGGTGGTGCCCGACCCCGTCGATTTGAAGCTGGCCGCCGATTTGTCCCGCACCAGCGTTGACCGCCTCAAGGAGCTCAACCCCCACCTCAAGAAAATGGCCACCCCGCCGGAGCCCAACTTCGTGCTGCGCGTCCCCGAGGGCGCCAGAACCGGCTTTTATCGCCTCTACGCCCAGCTGCCCGAGGCCCGGCGCTCGACGCAGCTGATCGTCCACACGGCCAAGCGCGGCGAGACGGTCGAGCAGGTGGCCGGCCGCTACGGCCTGACGGCCGAGGTTTTGAGACAGTACAACGACCTTGAAGGCTCCAAGCTGTCCCGCGGCCAGCAGCTGGTGCTGCCCGCCAGCATGCCGCCGGCTCTGACGACCGCGGCGGCCGTTCAGGCGCAAGGTCAGGCGCCGGCCCGGACCGAGACCCGGACGTCCGGCAGCCGGCAGGCCGTCCAGTTCCCGTCGACCGAGCCGCCGCCGGCGTCGTCGGCCGCTCCGCCCGAGGTCCCGGCCGTCCGCACGGCCCGCGTCTCGCGCTCCGCCCAGGCCGTCATCCAAACCATCAACCACCGGGTCCGCTCGGGCGAGACCATCTTGGGCATCGCCGGCCTCTACGGCGTCAAGGCCGAGCAGCTCAAGGCCGACAACAAGCTGTCCTCCAACGCCATCCGGGAAGGCCAGATTCTGACCATCCGCTCCAACCTCCCGCTGACCGCCGCGGCGCCTCGCCGGCCTAGGGACACCTGGGTGCAGGTCTCCGAAGGGGCCCCCATTTACCACTCCGTCAAGTCCGGCGAGACCGTCAGCTCCATCGCCGCCCAGCACCGCCTGACTCAACGGCAGCTGATGGCCCTCAACGACCTTTCCGGCAGCGCCATCAAGGCCGGCCAGAAGCTGCGCGTCGGGACCGGCCCGGCCCCGGCGGCCGCCGGACTCTACGAGGTCAAGGCCGGCGACACGGTCGGGCTCGTGGCCGCCCGCTTCGGCCTGAAGACCGACGAGCTCAAGCGCCTCAACAACCTCTCCGGCGACAACATTCGCGTCGGCCAAAAACTCGTGGTGTCCTCCGGGACCCAGGCCGACGGGCGGCCGGGCGGCCAGCCGCCCGTCGCCTCGTCCGTGCTCAACGTCTACGAGGTCCAGTCGGGCGACACGCTCGGCGTCCTGGCCGAACGCTTCAATCTGAAAACCGACGAGCTGCGGGCCTTGAACGATCTGAAGACCGACCGCCTTCGCGTGGGCCAAAAGCTCCGCGTGCCGGGCGGCGCGGCCCGCTCGGCCACTCCCGACGAGGCCCTGGCCGCCCAAAGCGCCGCGGCCCGCTCCGAGGCCGCCGAGGTTTTCTACGAGGTTCAGCCCGGGGACTCGGTGAGCGTCGTGGCCGAGCGCTTCGGCCTCAAAAGCGACGAGCTGCGCCGGCTCAACAACCTGACCGGCGACCGCATCCGCGTGGGCCAAAAGCTCAACGTGGGCTCGGGCCGGCCGGCTGAGGCCGCCGCGGCCGCGCCGCAAGACGCCCGGACGACCCGGACGGCCCAAGCGTCCGAGCCCGCCGCCGCCGGAACCTCGGCCGCCGGGACTGCGGCCTCCGGTCTTTACGAGGTTCAGCCCGGCGACTCGGTGAGCGTCGTGGCCGAACGCTTCGGCCTCAAAAGCGACGAGCTGCGCCGGCTCAACAAACTGACCGGCGACCGCATTCGCGTGGGCCAAAAGCTCAACGTGGGCTCGGGCCGGCCGGTTGAGGCCGCCGCGTCGCAAGACGCCCGGACGGCCCAAGCGGCCCAAACGGCCGAGCCCGCCGCCGAAACCTCGGCCGCCGGGACTGCGGCCTCCGGGCTTTACGAGGTTCAGCCCGGCGACTCGGTGAGCGTCATCGCCGAACGCTTCGGGCTGAAAAGCGACGAGCTGCGCCGGCTCAACAACCTGACCGGCGACCGCATCCGCGTGGGCCAAATGCTCAACGT
>JAISZC010000009.1 GCA_031269485.1 Deltaproteobacteria bacterium | reverse complement strand
CTTGGGACCTTCGGCCTTTTGGCCCTTGACCGGGCTTGCGTCGATCAGCCCCGGCGTTCCTCAGGCCCGGCGAACTTCAACCCGGCGCTCCGCCTCAAGCTGCCCGGTTTTTGGAGTCGCCTGGCCGCGGGCGGCCTTTTTGCCCGCCCCTTCGGCCGCTTCGGGCTGGGGGGCGGCGGCCGGCTGGCCCTGCGGGCCTCCGAGGATTCTGATTGGTTCAACGTGGCCATTTTCAAGATTTGGCGGCGGGTGACCGATCCAGACTATGCCAAAGGCGGCGGCACGTCGGAAAATGGCGCGGGCGGACCGGGCGAATCGGGCGGGTCAGGAGGGGGCGCCGGCCTCGACGGCCCGCAGGACGTCACGCCGGTCGCCCAGCCCATGAAGGAGGTCGAGGACCTGCTCAAGCGAGCGGCGGCGGCGGGCCGGCTCCCGCTGGCCGAGTGCGAGGTTCTCCTTGAGCGTTTGGAGATTACGCCGGGCGGCGAAGACGCCCTCTTTTTGCTGGTCAGGCGCATGGCCAAGGACGACAAAAGCCGGCGCGTCAGATTCGGGGCCTTCTTTGATCCTCTTGACCGGCGGCCTTCCGGCTCGGTCGTCAAGAACGCCCAATACGCTTACGACGAATACATGGCCGCCGGCGCCAATCCTGAGGCCCAAAAGCGCCTGGCGGCGCTCAAAAATTGGCTGGCGACGCCCGCAGCCTCCGGCGTGGCCGGTGTCGCGGAATTGAAGAAAAACCTCAAATAAAGCTGATGACGGCCCAAAGCCGCCGTCCAAAAAAGGCCGCCCTATTTTTTTTGTCAGGTAGCCATGCTCAGCTTAGTCAAGCCCTCCGGCGGCGGCGCCCCGCTTGCCGGCCATAAACGTTCGAAGCTTTTCGGCTTCGTCGCGGCGGCGCTCGTCGTCCTTCTCGCCGCGTTCCTCGTCGGGGCTTTCTTCGCCAAAAAACAAGCCAAGGAGAGCTTCAGCCGCCTCATGGATCAGCTCGTCGGTCAGGACCTCTGGCGCGTCGAATCCTTCGACTTCGACTTCTTTTCCAGGACCTTGACCGTCCAAAAGCTGTCGGTCGACTTGTCCCGACGGAATCAGGGCCTCACGACCCCGCTGACCGTCGAGAGCTTGGAGCTCAAGGATCTGGCGGACGCCGAGGATTGGGGGCCAGTCTTCGCGCGGGGCCAGTGGACCGACCGGCGGCTGGCCGAGCGGCTGGCTCTCGCCGGCCTGGTCGTCCAGAAGGGCGAATCGGGCCGTCTCCAGCTGGGATCGCTGACCTTCAAAGGCCTGGACTTGGCCGCCGCCTCGGACGGGGCGGTCGGTTTGACGGGTTTGCTCAATCATTTGCGAGCCGAAAAACTGCTCGTCGAAGACGCCTACGCCTCCGGCCTGACCGACCTCGGACGCCTTTGGTCGGCGCGCTGGGCCAACGCCCAGCTTGACGCGGTCCAAGGCCCCGATAAATTGCTTTCGACGTCTGACTGGCTGGGTTTTCTGATCAGCTTTCAGGCGAGCCAGGCCGTTTTTGAGAAGCTGGTCATCGAAAACGGGCCGCCGAACGGCGGCCAGCCAAAATCCTTGTCGTTCGCCGCGTTGCGCCTCGTCGAGGCGGACGGCCTCAAGTTCGGGCAGCTGACGGCTTCCGGCGTCCTCGTCCGCAGTCCCGAAAGCCTTCACCGCCGTCCTCTGGAAGCCTCCTTGGCCCAACTCTCCTTCGAGGAGCTGGATTTGGGACCTTTGGCCGACCGTTTGCGGACCGCCGTCCATGACCGGTGGCTGGTGCTCAATGACCTGACTTTCCGCCAGTTTTCCCAATTGTCCATTTTTTCGTCGCTGGATCTTTTTTTTCCGCCCGGCTCGGCCCGCCGTTTCGGTCTGACCGATCTCGAGCTGGACTTCGACAAGGTCGTCAAGGTCTCGTTGGCCCAAGCCCAGGCCGAGGGGCCCTTTGAGGTCGGCCGGCTTCCGCTCGTCCAGTCCTGGCGGCTGGACGGCCTCAAAATTGAGCTGCCCGACCGGCCGACGGACAGGGCTTGGAAGCCCTGGCATGACTTCGCCGTGAAGTTCGGCCGCCACGAGCTCGTCTTCGGCGCCGCCCTCAAGGGCGTCTACGACCCTAAGGCCGGAACTTTGGCTTATGTGGCCGAACCTCTTATGGAAAGCCCGGATCTCTTCGCGCTCAAGGCCAGCTGGAGCTTTGAGGGACTCGCCGCGCCTCTGGCCGAGGATCTGGCCCGTCTGCCGCTCAATGTGGCCGGCTCCTTCCTTGAGCTGCCGGAGGCCGAAGGCTTGTCGTTGTCCTCCTTGCGCTTGGAATTTGAAAACCGCGAGCTGTTCGAGCGGTTCTGCGGCTTCCAGGCCGCGGCTGGTCGTGGAACCAAGGAGGAAGTCAAAAAACGGCTCGAGGCTGATTTGACGTCGTTTCTTACGGACGGAAAGACCGGCTTTGAGGACCCGCTTCTTTTGGCCGCCCGGCTGCTGGAATTCGTCCAGGACCCCAAGAGTTTGACTCTGGCCAGCCGCTCTTCTCAACGCTCGAATTTGGCCGGCCTCAAGACGAGGTCCAATCTGATCAAATTGTTCAATAGCCTGCAGTTTGGACTGACCGTCAACGGACAGACGCCGGTCCCGTTGATTTTGTCGCTTCCGTCGGCGCAGGAGCAGAAACGGGAACTGGAGCAAGCGGAGGCGCAGGAACGGGAGCAAACGGAGGCGCAAGAGCGGGAACGAGAGCAGCAGCCGGAGCCATCTCCTGCGTCCTTGGCGGAGGTGGACGCTCTTTTGAGGCGCGTCGCCGCCTCAGGGCAACCGCTGCCGATGGCCGAATGCGAGGAGTTGCTGGCGCGTCTGGAAAATACGCCAGGGGCTGAGGACGCGCTGTTTCTGCTGGTCAGAAGGATGTCCAAGGACGAGTCTAAATGGCATCTCAGGCTTGGAGCCTTTTTCGACCCGCTCGACCCCCGGCCTTCCGGCTCGGCGGTCAAGAACGTCAAGTACGCTTACGACGAATACGTGGCCGCTGGCGTCACCACGGAGAGCAGGGCACGCATTGAAGCGCTCGTGCAATGGCTCAATACGCCTGCGGCCTCGCGCGCGCCTGGCGCTCGGGCATTGAAGCAAGAACTCGGCTTGTAAGCAATAGCTTTGAGTTATCCAGTTTGTTTTTTATCTATATCGATACGATTGTCCTAATGGAGTTTTTTAGCAATCTGGCCGACGCCTCAAAGCGTTAAGGCCTAGCTGTCCAGTTTTTCTGGGCTTTCAATGGCTTTTTATATGAAAACTCAAAGAATAATCCTCTTTTTAGTCACTTTATTTTTAGCTCTGACCTTGACGACCGCCACCTCCAAAGTGGCCCTCGCCGTGCCGGGCGTAGACGAACCGCTCCTGATGGAGGGCAAGAAGGCGGTTTACCAGCGGGTCGTCGTCCACCCTGAAGCTTCTTTTCATAAGGAGCCCAAAGGTCATCCCATGCTCGACATTGTGCCCTTTAC
>JAISZC010000004.1 GCA_031269485.1 Deltaproteobacteria bacterium | reverse complement strand
CCAAGGTCAGCTCCGAGGTCAGCTCCGACGTTGGCTCCGGGGCCGGGGCCGACTCCGAGGTCAGCTCCGGCGTTGGGGTCGAGGTCGGCTCCGAGGTCAGCTCCAAGTTTGGCTCTGAGGTCAGCTCCAAGGTCAGCTCCGGGGTTGAGGCCGAGGTTGGCTCCGAGTTCAGCTCCGGAGTCGGCTCCGAGGTCAGCTCCACGGTCAGCTCCGAGGTCAGCTCCGAGGTCAGCTCCGACGTTGGCTCCGGGGCCGGGGCCGACTCCGAGGTCAGCTCCGGAGTTGGCTCCGAGGTCAGCTCCGGGGTCGGGGCCGACATGCAGACCGTTCCGACCGCGCCGCCGACCTGCCGCCAAACCACGCCGCCAGCCGTTTGGGGCCCAAGCCTTTTGGTCTTGACGGGGCTCGGCCTGATTCCGCTGCTGGCCCCGACCAAACTGGCGGCCCTGTTGGCCTTGATGACCGTCGCCGATCTGGCCGTCTCGCTGGGACGCCGCGCCGAGCAGCGTCGAAGCCTGGCGGCGGCCCGCCGGCCGGACTGGCAGGCCCCCCGAGCCCCGGCGCCTGCGGCCGAGCCGGCGGACGCCGAGCGGCCCGCCCTCGTCGCCGTCCGCCTGTGCCGCCGCGGTCCGGAAATGCGCCCGGCCTTTCCGACGCCGCCCTGGGCCGGCTGCCGCCTGGTCCAGGCTCTGGACCAAGGCCCCTGGGCCTGTCCGGAAGCCTGCCTGGGCCTGGGCGACTGCTTCTTCGCCTGCCGCCACGGCGCGCTGAGCCTCGCCGGCCCCGACCGGCCGCCGGCCTTCGAGCCCCACAAATGCCGCGGCTGCGGCCGCTGCGCGGCGGCCTGCCCCAAAGGCCTCGTCGTCCTCGCGCCGCGGGACGGCCGGGCTTTGGCCCGCTGTCGCGGCTCGGCCCTTTTTCGGGAAATGGACCGGCTCTGCCGTTGGGGGTGCCTGGGCTGCGGGCGCTGCCGCAAGGCCTGCCCGGCCGGCGCGGTGGCCAAACGAGGCCCGCTGGCGCCGCCCGAGGTGGACTGGCGACGGTGTCAGGCTTGGGGCCAGGAGTGCGATCAAGCCTGCCGCCAGGCCTGCCCGCGGGGGCTGCCGCGGCCGACGGCCGAGTCGGACCGCGAAGCGCCGGAAGGCTTGGCGAAATTGGAATGCCTGGAGGGCGCGGGCGACTGGGCGGAGGCGGCGGATTTGGCCGAGCCGGAAGATTTGGAAGAGGCGGCAGATTTGGAATAAGCGGACGGACGAAGCCTGAGTTCTGTTAAAATGTACCAAACCTGAAGCTGGCGCCACGTCCCGAGCGGCGACCCCAGGGCGACCTCGCCAAAGCCGGCGCGCCAGCCGACGGACGTCTCGGCGAGCCCGTCAGTCCGCCGACGCCGCCGGCAAAAAAATCTCGAACGCCGCTGAACCGCCTTGAACTTGGCGGCCGGAAGGGATATAGTTTGGCCGCTTCGCCTTCGGCCGCGGGCCGGTCCTTGAGCGCTTTTCGTTCCGGCCAAGCCCCTCGGCCGCGGGCTCGGCGGCGTCCTCGACTTTTTTCCCCGAAGGGCTTTTCATGAAATATTTGCTTTTGATCGGCGACGGCATGGGCGACTACCCCCTCGAGTCGCTGGGCGGCCGCACGCCCCTGGCGGCGGCCGCCACGCCGGCGCTGGACGCCTTGGCCGCCCAAGGCCTGGTGGGCCGGGCGGCCACCGTGCCCGCCGGCATGCCGCCGGGCTCGGACGTGGCCATCATGTCGCTGATGGGCTACAACCCCCAAGGCGTGCTGACCGGCCGCGGCCCTTTGGAGGCCTTGGCGCAGGGCGTGACTCTGGCCGAGGGCGATCTGGCCTTCAGGCTCAATTTGGTGACCATGGAGCGGGGGGAGCGCGTCGTCATCCGCGACCACGCGGCCGGAGACATTCCTGGCGAGGAGGCGGCCGAACTGCTCGCGGAGCTCAAAGCCCGAATGCCCTTGGCCTCAGGCCAGTCCATCAGCCCAGGGGTTTCCTACCGCAACCTCTTCGTCTGGCCCGGGGCCCCGGAAGGCCTGCCTTCGATCCCCCCTCACGACCATCTTGACCAGCCCATTGACGCGCTGCTCGACGACCCGGCCATGACGCCCCTGACCAGGCTGGTCAAGGCCTCCTGGCCCATCTTGGAGGCCAGCCCCGTCAACGCCGCCCGCCGCGCCCGCGGCCTGCCGCCCGCCAACTCCATCTGGCTGTGGGGCCAAGGCCGCACCCCCAAAATCAAAACCTACGCCGAGCGCTGGGGCCTGACCGGGTTCACCGTCTCGGCCGTGGACATCATCCGCGGCCTGGGGCTGGCCGCGGGCCTGAGGCCCCTGAGGGTCCCCGGCGCCACGGGCGGGCTGGACACCAACTACGCCGGCAAGACCGCGGCGGCCTTGGCCGCCCTCGAGGAAGGCGAGCTGGTCGTGGTCCACCTCGAGGCCCCCGACGAGACCAGCCATCAGGGGCGTTTGGACCAAAAGCTCCAGGCCATCGAAAATTTCGACCGGCTCATCGTGGCCCCCCTCGTCGCCGGCCTCCGCGCCCGGGGCTGGGACTGGCGTCTGCTGGCCGCCTGCGACCATTACACGCCCGTGAGCCTCAAAACCCACGTGGCCGACCCGGCGCCCTTCGTGCTGCACGACAGCCGCCGGCCGGCCGGCGCCGGCGCGGCCGGCTACTCGGAGGCCGCGGCCGCGGCCTCGGGGCTGCTGATC
>JAISZC010000233.1 GCA_031269485.1 Deltaproteobacteria bacterium | reverse complement strand
TCCTGCCCCCGGCGCAGCCTCAGGGTGCGGCCGAGAACCTCCGCCGGAGGCGGGACGAGGCGCAGGGCGGCGGCCATGGAGGCCACGACCACCGCCGGCCGGCCGGCCTCGGCCAAGTCGTGGAGGGCCAGCAGGCGGTCGGCCCACGGGGCCTGGCCGGCGGTCTGGCCCAGGAAAGGCTTGCTTTCGGGGGCCGGCAGCAGCGTCGGACGCGACGAGTCGAGAAAAAAGGACAGATCGCCCGCCAGGTCCTCGGCCTCCAGGGCCGTGGGCGCCAGGATCAGCAGACGTCGGCCGGCCAAAGGGCCGTCCATCTGACGAGAGACCAGGCGAGCCAAGGCGGGCAAGTTCAAGCCGGAAAGCAGGACCCGGGCCCCGTCGCCGGGGTTCAGATCTTCCAAGCGGCCTTGATAGAGGGACATGACGCGGACCAGGAGCGAAGCCGGAAAAAAAAGAGGACGGGGCGGGCTCCGGCGGGCCCGAGTCGTCCGGCGACGCGGCCCCCTCGGGCCGCTGTCGACGTCGGCGGAGGCCGGCGAAGACTCGACGGGCCGCAAGGTCCGCGCGTCCGACGCCGGGCAAGACGGCGACCTTCCGGCGCCGGGGCGCTCCAAACCCCTGAGCCGAAATCGTCGGCCGCTCCTTGAGCCGGCCCGAAAGCCGGCCTGCCACCGAACAGATTTTTTTATCACATGCCGCCGCCGGAAGCCAGATCCTTTTGTAATTTAGGGCGCCTTGAAGGCTTTTTCGTCGCGGGGGCCGGCGAGCCTCCCCCTTCAAGGCGCCGAGCTGGAAATCGGCGCTTCCGCTTGCGGTCCGCGCCGCGCGGGAAGCCAAAAGACCTCCGTCAAGCTCAGGGCGTTCAGGGCCGACGACAGGCTTGACCGCGGCCGCCGCCCCGACAGCCGACCTGACCGCCGTCCGGCGACGCCGAAATAATCCGGCCGCCCGCCCGAAAAAACGCCCCTTTCGTCTCGCCGAACTTGTATTTAGCGGTCCGTTTCCGTTAAACTCCATCATGAGGGCCGCGAGTCGAAACGCCGAACCAGAGGCCGCGCCCGCTCTCCGAGCCCGCTCGCCGGCGGCCGGACCGGACGCGGCCCCGAAAAAAAAACAACCCGTCAAGGAGCTGAAGGTGAACTACGACATCAAAGATTTGGCCCTGGCCGACAAGGGCGCAGACCGAATCGAATGGGCCGCTCAGAGCATGCCGGTTTTGGCCCTGATCAACAAAAGGTTCAAGAAGGAAAAGCCCCTTCAAGGACTGAGGCTGGGGCTGTGTCTGCACGTGACCACCGAAACGGCCGCCTTGTGCCGAGTCCTGAAGGCCGGCGGGGGCGAGGTCTTCGTGTGCGCCTCAAATCCGCTCTCGACGCAGGACGACGTGGCCGCCGCCCTGGTCAAGCGCGACAAGATCCCGGTCTTCGCCATCAAGGGCGAAGACAACGAGACCTACTACCGCCACATCCACGCCATTTTGGAGACCAAGCCGCATGTCACCATGGACGACGGGGCCGATCTGCTCTCGACGCTCCATTCCGAGCGGCCCGAGCTGCTCAAGGACGTGATCGGCGGCACCGAGGAGACCACCACGGGCGTCATCCGCCTGCGGGCCATGGCCGCCGAAAAAGCCCTCAAATATCCCGTCGTGGCCGTCAACGACGCCATGACCAAGCACTTCTTCGACAACCGCTACGGCACCGGCCAGAGCACCCTTGACGGCATCATCCGCTCGACCAACCGCCTGGTGGCCGGCTCGGTCTTCGTGGTCTGCGGCTACGGCTGGTGCGGCCGCGGCGTGGCCAAAAGGGCCGAGGGCTTCGGCGCCAGGGTCGTGGTCACGGAAGTCGATCCCTTGAAGGCGCTGGAGGCCGTCATGGACGGCTACGACGTCAAGCCTCTGGCCGAGGCCGCCCAAATCGGCGACTTCTTCGTCACCGTGACGGGCGACGTCAACGTCATCCGCAAGGAGCACTTCCTGGCCATGAAGAACGGGGCGATCGTCTGCAACTCCGGGCATTTCAACGTCGAAATCGACCTCGTGGGCCTGGCCGCCGTCTCCTCCAAGCGGCGCGTCGTGCGCGACTTCGTCGAGGAGTTCGTCATCAAGGACGGCCCGACCGTCTACGTGCTGGGCGATGGCCGCCTGATCAACCTGGCCGCGGCCGAGGGCCATCCGTCCAGCGTCATGGACATGAGCTTCGCCAACCAGGCCCTGGCCGCCGAGCACGTCAACCAACGCAAGGGCAAGCTGCCGCTGGACGTCTTTCCCGTGCCCCAGGACATCGACAAGGAGATCGCCCGCCTCAAGCTGGCGGCCATGGGCTACAAAATCGACAAGCTGACCAAAGAGCAGCGCGAGTACCTCTCCTCATGGAAATCAGGCACCTGACCGCCGGCCGGCTCGGCGCGGCGAGACCCGACGCCCCGCGACGCCCTGACCGGCGAAGTTCGGTCCAGAGGCCGGGCTTGCGATTTCATTGGCGTTCGGACCGCGCCGCGACTGCCCGGCAGGCCGTCAGGCGCCTGGCGCCTGGCCTGCTCCGGAGCGCGCTGGTCTGGGCCACGCTGGTCTGGGGCGTCCTGCTGGGCGGGGCGCTCCCAGGCGGCGCGGCGCGGCCGGCGGCCGCCGCCGACTTGGGGCCCGAAGCCCGCGAGACCCTGGAATGGCGGCTCGACGTCCTCAAGGACCAGTTTGAGGCCGACCTCGAAGAAATCGACGACGCCCGGCAAATCGCCGCCTTGGCCGTCCGCTCGGCGGCCAAGGCTTGGCTGACGGCCTCGGCCGCGACCGACGACCCCGACGAGTTCGACCTCGACGGCCGCCTGGCCCAAATCGATCGCCTCTGGGACGAGGCGCGCAGCTCCTGGACAACCCGCGAAACGCAGGCCCTCAAATTGTATTACGAGGCCGCGGCCCGACTGACCGTCAAGCTGGCCGCCCAGCTCGGCGACCGCTCGGCCCTGGAGGCGGTCGGCCAGCTTTTGACTGCCCCCTACGCCGGACCGGGCCGAGCGAAGACCGCGCTGGCCATGGAGGCCGAGGCCAAGGTGCTGTGGTCCAACCGGCTGTGCGCGGCCGCCTCGGCGCTGCTCAAGCTCGCCGGCGACGGCCGGGCGGCCGAGATCGACGATCTGGTCGAGGACATGATCAACCGCGCCGAGGTCATCGCCCAGCGCAAGGACGTCCATTACCAGGCCAGGATGGATCTGCTCCACCTCAACAACGTCCAAAGCTTGACGGCCATGATGTTTCTGATGGCCGATCTGGGCCCGGCGTCGAGCTCCTCGGAAGTCGCCGAGCTCAAGGCCGCCTGGCTGCGGCACGTCGGCGAGGCCGGCAGCCAAGTGGCCGATCTGATTTCGCTGACGTGGGTGGCCAACGCCCAAATCGCCTTCCCCTTGGCCTACCGGCTGGCCGTCGACCTCCAAAGCCCGTCGCGCTGACCCGCCCTCCGCTCCGCTCCGAACCGGCCGACCTGGCCGGCCTCGCAACCGTCGAAACCAGCTCCTAACGGCTCAGACCTTTTTGGTCCTGGCCGGCGTCGAGCTGCGCGCATGCGCGCCGTCATCGTCCTCTTGACCCCGGAGTCGCCCGCTCGCTTTCGACCGCCGACGGCCTCGGGCCGGCGGCGGCTCCGCTGGCCGAGGGCCAGAACGCCCCAGAGCCGCGCGCCGGCCGACGGCGACCGGGCCTTGGGCTGACTCTTTCTTTGGGGTCCCGAAGGGCGCTCCTGCCGGGGACCGGCCGCCGCGGCCCTGGGCCATTTTCGCGCCGACGGCCGCGAGGCCGCCTTGGCCCTGCTGGGCCACGGTCTCGACCAGGCGGCGGCGCTGGACGCGAAATTTCTGGTCGCCCCGCTCGACGGCGACGTCGGACGCCTGGCCCCCGACGGCCGCTTGCGGCTCATGGGCCAGGCCGCCGCCGGGCGAAGAAAAAGCCTCCAGGGCCGTCTCCCGCGTCCCTCCGAGGCCAGCGGCCGAAACGGCCCTGGCGTCGAGAAAAGCCCGCGGGTTGGCCGCGAGAGGACGCCTCTCGCTCAAAGGGCTGACCGGTCGGGGACCGTTTCACCTTCTCGTTCGCCGCTTTTGCGCCGCCCCGCTCTCGCCGGATTGACGAGGCCTCTCCGCTCACAGGGAGGTGAAGCCCTTGTTTTGCGCGGCTTTCAGACGCCGTCCGCGAGCCGGCAGAAGCCTCCGGCCAAAAAAGCCAGCCGCAGCTGGCCGCGCAAGGCCTCTCCGCGAAGCGAGGCGCTGAAGCCCTTGTTTTGCGCAGCTTTCAGCCGCCGCTCGCGAGCCGGCCAGACGAGTCCTTAGTTCGTCTGTTTTTCCGAGGCGGGGTTTTTAGGCGCTCAAAAAGCCGGCGCGTCAAACCCTCCGGGCGACTCAGGCCCGGCCAGGATGAAGGAGGCGTCGTCGTCGAGGGGCGCCGACAAGGCCTCGGCCAAGGAGGCGGCCGCCTAGGCCGGATCCGGCGGAGCCAGGCGCTCTTCGATCTCCTCGTGGGCCAAGTTCTCCCACGGGACGTCGGAGCACGCCAGAAAGACTTCGGCCCAGTGCAG
>JAISZC010000154.1 GCA_031269485.1 Deltaproteobacteria bacterium | reverse complement strand
TGAATATTAGGCTTCAGCTCACTTTGGTCGGATGGTCCGCTCGAAGAGGGGCAGGTCATTTTGGCTGATCATTAAGGCGGGCCAAGAGCGAGGCGCCGGAGCAAATAGCCTAAATAGTCTATTTTTATGAATATTAGGCTTCAGCTCACTTTGGGCAGGGGCCGGTCGAAGAGGGGCAGGGCCTTTTGGCTGATCATTAAGGCGGGCCAAGAGGAAGGTGCCGGAGCAAATAGCCTAAATAGGCTATTTTTATGAATATTAGGCTTCAGCTCACTTTGGGGGGCGGTCGAAGAGGGGCAGGGCCTTTTGGCTGATCATTAAGGCGGGCCTAGAGGAAGGCGCCGGAGCAAATAGCCCTAAGTAGGCTATTTTTATGAATATTAGGCTTCGGCTCACTTTGGGGGGCCGCTCGAAGAGGGGCAGGGCCTTTTGGCTGATCATTATCGAAAAATGCCAACTAGCGGCGAAAAAGCCAGTCAGGCGACAAGACGCGTCGGCCTGAGGCAGACCTGAATCGTCGGCGTCCCGGTTGATCCGCCGCGCGGCCGGTCAGCGCCTGGAGTCGAAGAGGGGATGCGAACGGATGCCTAACGCCGCGGCCGCGATGCAGGCTTGCCAAAACATGACGGCCAGATCGATCCAATCCTCGGCCGGCGTCCCCAGGCCGAGACCAAAGCCATGTCCGACGTCGGGAAAAATCATGTGCCGGGTCCTCAAGCCGGCTTGGACCCTGGCATTCTCGCACGCCACGACGTCCGTCGGGTTGGCCCGCCGGTCCAAAGCGCCGACCACGGTGAAAGAAGGCGGATCCTGAGCCCCGAAATCGTCAATGACCGCGTATTGGAACAGCAAGGCGGCCGGTTTGGGAGCGTCTGGCAGTCCGTAAGCCGCAAAGCCCTTGGCGGAAAAGGCGGCGGCTATGTTGGCGCCGGCTGAACTGCCCCACAGGGACCAGTCTGTCGCCTTGAGGCGGAACTTGTTGGCGCGACTCAAGATCCAAGCCGCGGCGGCCGCCAAGTCGGCCGTCGCGTCTTCGAGGCTCCCGGTGCGATATCTTAAGACGAAAACATTAAAATTATATTTTTTAAAGTGAACCGCATACGGAAAACCTTCATGGAGCGAAGCTACATATTGAAAAGCACCGCCGGGACAGATGAGAAGCCAATTAGCCTCTGGTTTACCTTTAAAGAAGAACAAACCAGTATTATTTTTTGTCGGATCCAACTCTATGTCTTTATCAGAATAAAAACGATAAAATAAGTTATATCCTTCTCTGCGCAAATCTATCATTGCATTGAGAGATTTAAGAATATTAGTAGCATTAATGCAACTATGTAATGGCATCAATTCTTCTATATGCTTTATAGTAGTTTTATCGTCATAAAATTGCTGGGTAGTCGGCAAAATTAATGGCCCAAAATCTAAAAAAGCAGGATGATTTAAGATATCATTAAGAGGGCTGTTGAGAGTAAAATGTTGAAAGTGTTTTTTCATACAAGCCTCTAAAAACGGACGACTGGTGGCCAGGGTAGGTCAATCAGGGTGGCGGACCGTCAAATCCAAAAGCAGGTCGCCGCGGTCGAGGCCCTCGCCCGTGAGGTGTCCCTGACCGGGCACCCTCAATCGGGCTTGATCGGTCAAGCCGGCGGGGATTCGCACTGAGAGGCGATGCGGCAGGTCGTCGCGTTGGTAGTTAAGGTTGATGGTCGTGCCGGCGGCGGCCGCTTCGGGAGAAAGCGCCAAGCCGAAGATGATGTCGCCGGGCGCGAGCAGTTCAGGGCCGGACAAGGGATTGGCGAAAAATTTTTTTCGGAGTTTTTTTAGCAGCCGTCCGGCGGAGCTTTTAAAAACGCCCGTCAAGCCTTGGTCGGTGACGGCGGAGCGTAATTGGGCCATGAGGCGCTCCAGGCCCGTGCCTAGGCCGGCCTTGTTGAGCTCGTCCTGCATTTTTTTCAGCGAGCTGCGCCCTTCGGCGGTTTTGAAAAGGTCGGCCATCAGGTCTTCGACGTCGGGCTCGGCGGCGAAACGGCGCGAGCCCGGCTTGTCAAAACCGCTGCGGCGGCGTCCGGCGTCCGCTCCGCGGCCTTCGCGGCGGTTGTCGTCGGTCTGGGAAGCGCCGGTCTGGGAAGCGCCGGTCTGGGAAGCGCCGGTCTGGGAAGCGCCGGTCTGGGAAGCGCCGGTCTGGGAGGCCCCAGTCTGGGAGGCCCCAGTCTGGGAGGCGCCGCTGGTCGTTTGCGCGGAGGCGCGTCCGCAGTCGCCGTCGAAGCCAGCCGTCTGGGCGCGGCGGGCAGCTTGGACCTCCGGGCCTGATTCGCGGGTCGGGCGATGACGTGGGTGGTGCGGAGCCGGCCGGCGGTTAACCTTGCTTTGCCTTAAGCGATCATAGCGTCGTCTGGCGACGGGGTCGCTCAAGATGGCGTAAGCCTGGCTGATGGACTTGAAGCGTTCTTCGGCCGTCTGATCGCCGGGGTTGCGGTCGGGATGATGCTGCCGGGCCAATTGCAGATAGGCCTGACGCAATTGGTTCTGATCGGACTTGATGTGGAGCCCCAAGATGGCGTAAAAGTCTTCCTTGTGGACTCGGGCCCTCATTTTTTGAGCCTCCATTTTCGCTTAGGCCTGGGAGGAGACGGAAGTTCGCCGATGTCTCGCCAGAGGCCCGCAGCTATAAAACGGCGCGGCTTTTCGCCGCGTTTGGCTGGAAAGAAGCAAAAAAGTCAGACGCCTGAGCTCCGTCGGATGCGCTCAATCAGGGCGGTGGAGGAAAACCCGGGCGACAAGCTCAGCGACTTGACGCGTCCGCCCCAAGACGAGGCCTCCGAGGCGCCGACGATGTTCTCGACGGACCAATCGCCGCCTTTGACCAGATAGTCGGGCTTGAGGGCCTTAATGAGCTCCAAAGGCGTGTCTTGCTCAAAAATCGTCACGGCGTCGACCATGACCAGGGCGGCCAGCATTTCCGCTCTTTCCGCCGTCGGGCGCACGGGACGATCGGGGCCTTTGAGGCGGCTGACGGAGGCGTCGGCGTTGACGCCGACCAGCAAAAAATCGCCCAAAGACCGGGCCTCGGCGAGGTAGCGCAGATGGCCCGGATGCAGCAGATCGAAGCAACCGTTGGTGAAGACGAACTTCAGCACCAGCCTTTTGAGCTCGCTTCGTTTTTTGACGGCCTGCGGCCAAGACATGATTTTGGTCAAGTAGTCGGTCATGGCCCGTCACCTAGCAAGGCATGGCCCGTCACCTGGCAGGGCATGGTCCGTCACCCGGCAAGGCTCCGGCTCGTGGTCGGCGCTCCCTTGGCAGGGCGCGAGGTCGACTTTCGCGGGTCATTATAACATAGCTAAGCGGACGGGGGCTGGCCGAGAGCGGAGGCGGCCGGCGAAAAAAGGGCGGCGATCGGCCTGTCGAAGGCCTGCCGAGGCGACGCCGCCAGCGCGGTCGAAAAAAGCTGAAAGCGGTTTTTCGGCTGCGGGGCCCCGCCTTCCATATTCTTGCGGGTCGACCGGACCGAGTCGGCTCGAGCCGACTCGGCGCTTCCGGGGGCCGCCCAGGCCGTCCGCCGCAACTGTCCGGTGGTTGCCGGCCAGTCTTCGGCGCGATTTTTTAAGCAAGCGCCCGTGATTTTTTAAGCAAGCGTCCGCCTCGAAGCGGTCGTCCGCCTTCCTCGAACTTAGGAAAAAACGGGCAGCAGCAAGGCCGCCAAGCCGGCCAAAAGGCACCAGGGCGCGAAAAAATGCAGGCGTCCGCGGTCGACGAGGCCGGTCAGCAGCTTCAAAGCCCACCAGCCAGCGACGGCCGCGACGGAAAAGCCCAAGGCCAGCGTCGCGGGCCCCAGGGCGCTTGACAGGCCCTGAGCCAAACTCAAGGCCAAGCCGCCCAAAATGGCCGGGATGGAGAGCAAAAACGAGTACCGGGCCGCCAGCTCCCGCTCGAGGCCCAGCAGCAGGGCCGCGGCGATGGTCAGGCCGCTGCGGGACAGCCCCGGGGCGATGGCCAGGCCCTGGATCAGGCCGATGAGCAAGGCGTCGGCCGCGGTCATGTTCAGCAGGCCGCGGCGGGGGGGGCGGCGGCGGAAGGCGGTCGTGGTCAGAGCCGCGGCCGTGATCAGCAGGGCGACGCCCACCGCGGAGGCGGAGGCGAACAGGCCGGTCAAAAAGTCCTGAAAAATGAAGCCGACGGCGGCGGTGGGAAAGGAGCCGAGGATGATGAGCAGTCCCAGCCGGAAGTTCGGCCTGGCGCGGCTGAGCTCGACCAGCCGCGCGGGGGAGACAAGGGCGCCGGGCAGAAAACGCAGCTCCGAAAAAAGAGCGGCGAGGCTGCGGCGGTAGAAGACGGCCACGGCCAGCAAGGTGCCCAGATGCAGCGTCAGATCCAGCAGGATTTCCGGTTCTTTGAGGCCGAAGAGGGCTTGGGCCAGCACAAGGTGTCCCGAGGAGGAGACCGGCAAAAATTCGCACAGGCCTTGGATGAGGCCGAGGGCCGCGATGATCAAAAGTGTTTGGAGCATGACGTTCGGCTCAAGGCGGCGAGCTGGCGGCCGACGGTCGGCCGCGCCAGGGCGCCGGCGGGCTTTTTTGAGGGCGGGCGACGGTCAGGGAGAGCTGGGCGGCTTGGCGGGCCGCGGGCTTGGTCTCCGAGCCGAGCTTGGGGTGGCGTTTGGGCACTAAATTTCCTCTCGCGGAAAAGAGCACGGCCGGCGACGCCGGTTTGGGCGGCCGCCGCCGTGGGCCATGACGTCGTCGTCGGTCGGCTCGCTTGGACGCGCAGGCGCCGCCCTGCTTGACGGGCAGACGAGCGGCCCAGGGCGAACGGTCCTAGGCTTGCGAAAAAAAACCGATGAAAGGTCGCCTAAAAACTGAAGAAGAAAAAAGCCCAAACAGACGGCGCCGGCCTTGGCTGGCGGTTTGGCGTGGTCCTCAAGCGCCGCCGGCCAAGCCTTGGTCCAGAAAGATGGCCGTGCTAATTAGCGGCCACAGCAGCATCATGAGGTTTCGGCGGCCCTGCAGATGCTCGTCGAGCATCCGGTCGGCCGCCCCCGGCCGCAGCCAGCCCAAATTTTTGAAGGGGGCCGAGTTGAGCAGAGCTCGGCAGTCGTCGTTGAGCTTTTTTTCCTGCAGCCAGAGGTCCAGCGGGGCGTTGAAGCCCGTCTTGACCGGGTTGAGTCGGCTGGAGTCGGGCAAAATGCCCTTCATGGCTCGCCGCAGCAACATCTTGGTGAGGCCGTTTTCGTACTTGAAGGTGCCGGGCAGCGACAGGGCCAGCGCCAAAAGCTTGGGGCTGGTCATGGGAAAAACGCCCTTGACCCCGGCGGCCCGGCTGCTGAGGGCTTCGCTCCACAAGGTCGGCGGGGAAGTTTCGTAGGTCATCTCCTGATAAAGGCGGTTGGAAAGAAAATAGGGAAAAGGGCGGGGCATGGGCGGCGGCGGGGCCGCCGCCTCCTGGGCCTCCACCCAGCCGGGGTCGAAAAATTCCCGGTGGGCGGCGTAGCGCCTTTGATCGACGCGGATTTCGCCGGTTTGAAAATCCAGGTTGCGGGCGAACCATTCGTCGCGGACTTCGGTGGTTTTTTTGAAAACCGGGTGATCGTGGAGCCGGATCCAGGCCTGGGTCTCCTGAGCCAGCAGCTCGTCCTGGCCGGCGGCCTGGAGATCGGCGAAAAAGACGAAAAAATGCTCGAACTCGCCGGCCAGGCTCTCGTCGCCGCCGAGGCCGGAGAATAGAAACTCGACGCCCTCCTCGGCGGCCTGGCGGGCCATGACGTAGTGGGCCAGCCAGGTGACGGTGGCCACCGGGGCCAGAGTTTTTTTCATCAGCGTCGCCGTCTCGCTCAAAAGGTCCGGGGCGCCAAGGTCCAGGCGGTGGAGCCGCCAGCCGAGGCTTTGCACCAGGGCCTCCACGCCGGCGGTTTCGTCGTAGGGGCTGCCGGACTGGTCGCGGTAGGCCATGAACCAGGCGTCCAGGGGGCGGTTCAGGCGGCGGGCGGCCAGGCAGGCCACGCTGGCGCTGTCCATGCCCGAGGAGACGGTGAAGGCGCAGTTGCGGCCTTCGAGGGCCTCGAGCCGGAGGCGGACGTTTTCGTCGAGGCCGGCGACGTAGAGCTCGGAGGCCTCCTGGGGCGACAGCAGAGCCAGAGCCGGCTGAAACTCGAGCTTGAACCAGCGCCGGACGTGGGCCTCTTGCCCTTTGAGCGAGACGCTGCAGCCGGCGGGCGCCTGCAGCACGCCCTGATGAAAGGTTCGGGAGGGATCGCGGAAGATGTGGCGGTAGTGCGTGGCCGCAAAGTCGTAGAAAGCGGCTTCGTTGAGGGGCGGGGGGCCGCCTAGGATTTCGAAGAGGGCCTCCAGAGTCAGGCCGAAGGCCCAGCCCTCGCCGCAGCGGGCGTAATACAACGGCGTCAGGCCGCAGGCGTCGCGCACCAGCGTCACTCGGTCCTGGGCGGCGTCGTAATGGGCCAGGGCCAGATCCGACTCCAGGGTTTCCAGTCGCGCGGGGTCCTGGGCCAGATCGGCCAGGAGTCGCTCCGGGGAGACGCCGGGCGGCGGATTGAAGATTCTGCCGGCGCTGATGAAACGGTCTTGAGACCGGTCCTGGGGTCCGTCTTGGGGCCGATCGGCCGGGCCGGGCCGGTAGAGGCCGGCCAGTTTTCGCATCTCGACGGCCATGTGGTCACTCCGTCAGGTTTCGACCGGGCGCCTTGAGCAGGTCGGATTAGGGTCCGGAAAGGTCAGAGACCGGGTCAGCAGCGTCTTGCGGGCGAGGTAGGCGGCGCAGCTGCCGGGAAAAGCCGGCGAGGGGCCGGCGGCGCCGGGCCGCAGCAGCCTGACGGTCATGGCCGCCGAGGCGGACAGCAGCTGCCGCCATGAGCCGTAGGGCGTGCCGAAGTAGGGTTTCCAGACGGCCGTCAGCTCCAGTCCCCAGGGCGCCAGCAGGCGTCGCACGGCCGTCGGTGGCGGGTAGACCTGGTGAAAGGGATGGAAAAGGCGGTGCGAGGGCCCGTAGACGCGGGCGGCCAAGCTGCGGGGGTTGATCAGCCCGCTCAAAAGCACCAGGCCGCCCGGGGCCAGCCAATGGAGAGCCCGGCCCAGAAAAAGATCCGGCCGGACCAGGTGGTCCAGGCTCTGATTCATGATGAGGGCGGCCAAAGCCCCGAAAGGGGGGCGCAGCTCCTCGGCCCATTGGCCGGACACCTGGAGGCCTCGGCGGGCGGCTTCGGCGGCGGCCGCGGGGTTGGGCTCCACCGCCAGGCGGGGGTTGGGGACGCCGTCCAGCAGCGAGAGCATCAGGCCCGTGCCAGCCCCCACGTCCAGAATCAGGCCGCGCTCGGGCAACTGGGCCTTGAGGGCCGCGGCATAGCGCCGGTATTCGCCCAAACGTTCTTCGGCCCGCCGAAGGGGGTCGACAGGCCGCGAATTGGGGTCCAGAGCGGGCGCCCAGCGCCGGGGATCTTCGAAAAAGCGCCGGATGACCGCGAGGCCGGGGTGCGGGTTGACTTGCCAAGTGCCGCATTCGGCGCAGGCTTGCAGCTCGAAAGGGCCGCGGCCGACGCCGGGCGCCTCGTCCGGCAAGCTGAAGGACAACCTGGGCTCCAGGGGGCCCAGGCCGCACCAGCGGCATATTGGGCTCAGTTCCAAGACCACATGGCGGTCCAGTGATGATTGGTCCGGCGGTCGGTTTCCAGGGCGGCGAGCGGCCGCCAGCCGGCCTCGGCGATCAGCCGGGCCAGATCGTCGGGGCCGCCGACCACGTCGGCCCCGTAGTTCTGCGGGTCGGGAAAATGCTGGGCGACCAGCAGGCGGCCCCCCCGCCGGGCCAGACGGCCCAGGCCGGCCCAGACGGCGCGGATGTTCTCCAAAAGGCCCCAGAGCACTTGGGCGACGACGATCAAATCGTACGCCCCCGCCTCGAACGGTCCGTCTGACTCGTCAAGACGGCGCAGGTCGTAAGGCACGTAGTCGACGCGCGCCCCTTCGCCGGCGGTCTCCAGGCGGGCCTTGGCCAGCGCCAGAGCCGAGGGCGCGACGTCTGAGACGGTCAGACGGACCTCGGGACTGGTTTTTTTCAAAACTTTGAGCAGTTCCAAAGTGAACAGGCCGGCGCCCGCCCCGGCGTCCAGGGCCCGGTCGAGCTTGACGGGCGAATGCTCCCACAGCAGCAGGGCGGCCTTCATGTCCAGGCGCAGTCCCAGCTCCTCAATATGCCAAGGATCCGCGCAGTTGCGATACATTGTCTCGTAGTCGCCGACGTGCTTGTCCCCGTCCAAGAAGTATTTTTGATAGTCGTTAGCTTTGATCATTGGCCTTTCGCATATAAAATATCGGAGCCGAGCAAAATGCTTGAAACCTGTTGGGCCGAGAGAGGAGGGCCTAGGGAAAAGGCCGTCGACAAGGGCGGACTGGCAGGATTAAGTTTAGCATTTGCCGGCGGTTGCCGCAAGATCGAAGGCGACAGGCCGGCGAGGGCGGCCGCCGCTTGGCCGCCAGTCGTCCCGAGGGCCGCCTGGAACCGCTTCAATGGCCGCCCGGTTTGGGGCCGCCTGGTTCGGCGATCGCCTGGACGGCCGGCGTCAGCGGGCCTGCCGGTCCAGCAGGGCCGCGACCAGGGCGGCGGCGGCCTCAATGGTCGGCAAAGAGTGAGCCGGGGACAGCGGAAGACTGACTTCGCGGCGAAAAAAGTCTTCGGCGATGGGAAAGTCGCCTTGTTGATAACCTAAAGTTTTTTGATAATATGAATGATAGTGAATAGGAATGAACATAACGCTAGTGCCAATATTTAGAGCTTTTAAGGCTTCAATAAAGTCGTCTCGTTCTATCTTAAGGTGTTTGAGATTTAGACGTAGAGGAAAAAGGTGCCACGAGGACCGGCAGTCGGGCCGCTGCGTCGGCAGCTCGACCAGCCCGCGGCGAGCCATGGGCGCCAAGGCCTTCAGCCAGACGGCCGCCCGGGCGGTCCGGGCTGCCAGGAAGTCGTCGAGCTTGCGCAGTTGGACCAAGCCCAGAGCGGCCTGGAGGTCGGTGAAGTTGCATTTGAAGCCCAGCTCGGCCACGTCGTAGACCCACGTGCCATGCGGGGCGTAGCGTCCCCAGATGCGCCGGGCGTCGGAAAGGCCGTACATGGACAAGCGCCGGATCCGCTCGAGCCGTTCGAGATCCGAGCAGACCAGCAGCCCTCCCTCGGCCGTGGTGAGGTTTTTGGTGGCGTAGAAGGAAAAGGCGGTCATGGACGTCAGGCCTTGGGCCGCGGCCGGCCGCAGAGCTGGGTGACCTATGGGGAGGCCGAGCAGAAAGCTCCCCAGGGCGTGGGCCGCGTCTTCGAGCATGTTGAGGCGATGTTGGGCGGCCAAGGTCCACAAAGCCGGCAGGTCGGCCGGATGTCCGCCGTAATGGACCGGGACGAGGGCGGTCACCGTCAGGCCCGTGGCTTGGTGGACGGGCCGTCCGTCCGGTCCAGGCCGGCAGTCTTGGCTCAAAAAGCGTCTGACCGCCTCAGGGTCGAGGTTGCCGGTGTCGGGGGAAACGTCGCACAACAAGGGGCGGGCCCCGACGTAGACGGCCGCGTGGGCGGTGGAAGGGAACGTCAGCGGCGTCGTCAGCGTCGCCTGGCCGGGTCCCAGATCCAACGCCAGCAGGCCCAGATGAAGGGCGGCGGTGCAGGAGGACAGGGCGGCGGCCGTCGGCGCGCCCAGTCGTTCGGCCAGAAGTTTTTCGAAGCGTTCAGTCCGGGGCCCGGTGGTCAGCCAGCCGGATTGAAGGGTGGCGGCCAGCTCGGCCAGCTCCTGATCGTCGGTCGAAGGCGGCGAAAAGGGCAAAAATTCCGGCAAAGGCTTCAGATCGCCGATGAAGGCCGCGACGGAAGGCTCGCTCATGCGTTTCTCCAACTGGCGGCGTAAGGGTCGGGCGGTTGGCCACTTTTAATGGCGTCACGGAGCTCACTTAGGCCTTCTAACATAGATATTTTTGTTTTCCATCCTAATATTTTTTCAATTTTATCAAATTTAACGTAATAATCGCGTAAATCAGGGGTGGCCGGTACGTATTCAATGATGGCCTCGGGGCATAGATGGCTTATCAAGTTACCTACATCTTTGAATTGCATATTTTGGGCGTTGGAGCCGACGTTGAAGACTTGTCCGG
This sequence comes from Deltaproteobacteria bacterium, assembly GCA_031269485.1. GTDB lineage: Bacteria > Desulfobacterota > Desulfarculia > Adiutricales > Adiutricaceae > JAISZC01. The sequence continues at coordinate 7,734 of JAISZC010000154.1, read as the reverse complement.
CGACGACGGTCTCTGGAAAGTTGAGGACCGTCTCAAAAGCGGAGGCGACGTCGGAGACGTGGATCAAAGGCCGCCACTGCTCGCCGGAGTAAATCTTGACGCGGCCTTGGAGGACCGCTTCGCGCATCAGAAGGTTCAAGGCCAGATCGAAGCGCATCCGGGGCGCCAGGCCATAAACGGTGGCCAGCCTAAGCACGGTGGGAGCAAAGCCGGCCTGGGGCGTTCGGCCCAGTATTTCGCGCTCCATATCGGCCTTGGTTTGGGCGTAGAGCGACAGCGGAGCCAGAGGCGAGCCCTCGTCGAGCTGTTCGCCCTCCCGCGCGCCGTAGCAGGAGTCGGTGGAGGCGAAGACGAAGCGGGGGACGCGGCGCAGGCGGGCCGTCTCGAAAAAGTTCAGGGCCCCCAGCAGATTAATTTGGAGGGTGGCCGCGGGTTCGGCGTCGCAGGCCGGCTCGCCGACCAGAGCGGCCAGCAGGATCGCCGCTTGGCGGCCTTCGAGGGCCTGATCGACCGCGGCGATGTCGCGCAAGTCGCCAGGGACGAAGGTGAAGCCAGGGTGGTCGGCGACGTCCGGCGGCGGAGCGACGCCGTGGCGCAGATTGTCCAAGACGTCGACTCGCCAGCCGGCCGCCAGCAGGCGACGGGTCAGCGTCAGGCCAACGTAGCCGGCGCCGCCGGCCACCAGAGCCCGCCGAGCCTTAGGCGCAGGCTGTGACGGTCGGGACGGCTGAGCTGGCTTGGGAGTTGGAGGAGGCGGCTGAGACGAGGCGACTGGCATTCTGGACCTTTCTGGAGCTTTCTGGAGGGAAAAAATCTGGCCGTCGCCGGATTTCCGGATCGGCCAGGCTTGAAAAACCGCGGCCTCCGAGGCCGAGTCTCATGATAGCACGCAGGCTGGGGCTTGGGCGACTTTTTTGCCAGCCAGCGGGCCGGCCCGAGGGCCGCGAGGCGCCGTCCGCGGAGCGTCAGGGGCGACCGGCCGCCACGTCGTCGTCCGGTCGCGTCGGCGCCCCGCCTTGGGCAGGGGCGCAACATTTCGTGATATAATGGCGGCATGAAGCCGACCGCCCCCGACAACACCGTTTCTTTGCTTTCAAACGGACTTCCGGGAGGGCCGCCGGTCGGGCGCATCGCCGAGGTGGCCGTGGACGCGCCAGCGCCCGGCTGTTACACATATTTGGTCCCTCCGTCCATGGACCTCAAGGTGGGGCAGATGGTGCGGGCGCCGTTCGGCGGGCGCGAGCTTTTAGGCTACGTCATGCGTCTCGGACCGCTTCCGGCCGGCGGGGCCGGTCGCAAGCTCAAGGCCGTCAGCGAGCCGGCGGCCCCCGAGCCGCTTTTCGGCGAAGACTTCGTCCGGCTGGCGGAGTTCGTTTCGAATTACTACCTGTACCCCTTGGGGCTGTGCGTCAAGGAAATCCTGCCGGGCGGCCTGGGCCCGAAGTTGCGGAGTTGGGCGGCCCCGACCCCCGTGGGCTTGCTCGCCTCCGAAAGCGAGGTCGGCTCGGCGGCGCCGGCCTTGCGTATTTTGCTGGCCAAAGGCGACGAGCGTCAGCCGCTGTCGGCCTTCGCCGGTTGCCGCCCGGCCTTGACCAAGCTGGTCAAGTCCGGGCTGGCCGAGCTGAGCTACGAGCTTGACGGCCGCGGCGGCGGCTTTTCCTTCGAATGGTGGCTGGCGCCGTTGCCCGAGGGAGCGGCCAAGTTCAACGGCCGGCTGGGCCCCAAGGAGCGGGAGCTGTGGGAAATGCTCAAGGACGCTCCGCCCACGCCGCTGTCGCATTTTCGGCATTTTTTGGCCAATCCTCTGGCCCAGGCCCGCAGTCTGGCCGCCAAGGGCCTGGCGTACATGGAGCGGCGGGAGCTTTTTCGGGACGACCCCAATCGGGCCTTGCAGTTCGCGGCCAAGGAGATCAAGGCCCTGACGCCCGATCAAAGCCGCGCCCTGGAGGCCATCTGCGGGGCCATCGATCGTCGGACGTCGCAGGGCTTTTTGCTCTTTGGGGTCACCGGCAGCGGCAAGACCGAGGTCTACCTGCGGGCCGCCCGTCGGACTCTGGAAAACGGGCGCGGCGTGTTGTGGCTGGCCCCGGAGATCGCCTTGACCATGGGCCTGGAAGGCCGGCTGCGGGAGCGCTTTCCCGGCTTGACCCTCTCGGTGCTCCATTCCGGCCTGACGCCGGGACAGCGGCACGACCACTGGATCGCCTTGCGGCGAGGCGTCAGCCGAGTGGCCTTGGGGGCCCGCAGCGCTGTTTTTGCGCCCATGGCCGACGTCGGGCTGGTGGTGGTCGACGAGGAGCATGACTGGGCCTACAAGCAGGACGACGGGTTGCGCTACAACGGCCGCGACTTGGCGGCTTGGCGGGCCCGCGACGCCGGGGCCGCGCTGCTGCTGGGGTCGGCCACGCCGTCATTGGAAAGCTATCAAAGGGTCAAGGAAGGGCGGCTGACTCTTTTGCGCCTGGAGACCCGCCCTGGCGGGGCGGTGCTGCCGGAGGTGCGGCTGATCGACCGGCGCGAGGAGGCCAGAGGGGGACGGGGGGCCCTGTCGCCGCCCGTCCGCGAGGCCCTTGAAGACGCCTTCGGGCGCGGCGAGCAGGCCCTGATGTTCATCAACCGGCGGGGGCTGGCCAATTTGCCGCTGTGCCTGTCGTGCGGCGAGGCCCTCAAGTGCCCGCATTGCAGCCTCAACCTGACCCTCCATTCCGTCGAGTCTTGGGAGGAGGAGGAGCGCGAGGAGGAGGAGGAGCGGAAAGAGGCGCGAAACGCCGAACCATGCTCCGAGCGGGACGGCGAGAGAACCGACGCCTCGGCCGACGGTCCGGCTCAGGACGGCGAGGGCGCCGGGCGGGCCGGAGAAAAGACCGACGACAAGACGGCCGCGCCTTTGCGCGCCGGTCAAGAGCTCGTCTGCCACGGGTGCGGCTATCGGGCCCGCCCCCCGGAGGTCTGCCCCAAATGTCGATCGCGCCTGGTGCGTTACATGGGGGTCGGAACCGAGAGCCTGTTGCGGCAGGTGGAAAAAGATTTCGGAAAAAAAGGCCTCCGGCTCGACGCCGACAGCGCCCGGGTCAAAGGCGGCCTCAAGGAAGTTTTGGAAGGCTTCGCGCGCCGGGAGGCCGATTTTTTGGTGGGCACCCAGATGGCCGCCAAAGGCCACGATTTTCCGATGCTGACGATGGTGGGCGTGGTGGAGGCCGACTTGGGCCTTAACGTGGCCGACTTTCGAGCCGCCGAGCGGACCTTTCAGCTTTTGAGCCAGGTCTCCGGCCGGGCCGGCCGAGCCGACCGGCCCGGACTGGTCTGCATTCAAACCAGAAATCCAGGGCATTACGCCCTCACTTCGGCCCGAGATCACGACTACGAGACTTTTTTCGAGTCCGAGATCGCCGTCCGCAAGGAATTGGGTTACCCCCCCTTCGCCCGAATGGCCTTGGTGCGCTTGGCCGGACCGGACGAGCGCGCGGTGATCGAGCTGGCCGACGCCGCCGCCGAAATGGCCCGTCGGCTCATCGGGGACGTGCCGCCCGATGAATTGGAGTTGTTCGGGCCGGCCCCGGCGCCGTTGACCAAACTCCGGGAGCGCTATAGGCATCAGATGATGGTCCGCTCGAAAACGGTGCTGAAACGCGGCCGACTGCTGGTCGCTTGGCTGCCCGAGTTGCGTCGCAGCCTGCCTAAGGAGATTGCGCTGACCGTGGACGTGGATCCTTACAATCTTCTTTGAGACGTGGAAGCGAGTCCCTGGCAAGGGGACTCGTTTTTTTTGGAACCAGGCGGGGCCTCTGGATCGCCGCCGAGTTGCAGTAATAATTTTAGTCAATGGAGTCTTAATTGATTTTTAGTTAAAACAATATGCAATTATTAATTAATTAATTAATTAATTAATTAATTAATATATATATATATCAGACAAAAAATAGTTATGTCAAAAAATAAATAGTTTTATTTTGATTTATAAAAGAGATTTTAGATATTCCAAGGTGTCTTAATGTGCAATAATTAAGCCATCTGCTTCAACTAGTTATTGACTTAATTAAATTTGATATAGCGAGGGTATGCGTCTAAAATAATATTTAATATTTTTGTATTAAAATATAAATTTAATGATTTAAAATAAAAATACGATTAGAAATATTTAATTCTATAATAAAAAGTAGGCTCGAAACATCATTTAGTGGCTTCAAACGAACTTGACGCCAGCGCGAGTCACGATGATCAGGCGTCGTGCTCCGTCGAACGCCGCGTGGATCTGGTCGATTTGTTCCAGCGGCGACGCCTTGACTTTAGGCGGCGCCGTCCAGTATACTTCGTGCTTTTATTGCCTGACTTTTTGGAGGCTCCCGGATGGTCGCGATAGCCCCCTTCAAAGGGGTTACATACAGCAAACATGAATTGACCGAGGCCGGCGGGCGTCTGATCGCCCCCCCCTACGACGTCTTGACGCCGGCCCAAAGGGCGGAGCTGCACGCCCTGCATCCACATAATTTTCTCCACCTGGATCTTGGCCCGGTCTTGGACGGCGACGGCGACGCCATGACTTGGCACGCCCGTTCCGCGGAGCTGCTGTCGAACTGGCTCGCTTCAGGCGTGCTGATCAGACGCAACCAGCCTGCCATCGCCCTGACGGACACCGAATGGAGCCACCCCGTGACCGGTCGACGGATGACCCGTCACGGCATGATGGCCTTGATGCGCCTTGAGGAGCCCGGCCGCGATTCCCGAGTGCGCCCCCACGAGAAGACCTTCAGCTGGCACAAGCGCGAGCGTCTGGATTTGATGAGAAAGACCTGCGCCCATCTCAGTCCTGTTTTCGGTTTTTTTCCCGATCCCGACAACCACGTCCTGAGGACGTTTTTCGATTTGTCCAGCGTCGACCCGGACATCTGCGTCACCGAAACTTCCGGGCTTAAGCACAACGTCAGCTTCATCAACGAATGGGGCGGGCTCTCCAAGCTTGTCGACGCCCTGGCCGGCGTCACGGTCTACATCGCCGACGGACATCACCGTTACGAGACGGCCCTCAAATACCGCCGCGAAGTCTTGGCCGAGATGGAGCGCAACGGCCAAAGGCCGGCCGCCAACTCCGCCGTCGACTACATATTTATGTATTTGTGCCCCATGAGCGATCCGGGCCTATGCGTGCTGCCCACTCACCGCGTGCTGTCGTGCGTCTCGCTGTCCAACTCCGAAATTTTGACGGCCTTGGAGCCTTACGCTGAAATAAAATCCTATGCCTTAAACGGCGTTGACAAAAACCCAACCGCCCAGGATGAGCTGACGTGCAAGCTCTTCGACGATCGACGCAAGGGCTTGACCGTCTTTGGTCTTTTTTTGGAGGGCGCCGACAGTTTGCATTTCGTCAAAATCAGAGAAAGAGTCAAGAAGGAACTCATCAGAGCTCAGCCGCAAGAAGCTGATTTGACTGTTTTGGACGTCACGGTGCTGACCAACGTCATTTTCAAGGAAGCCTTGGGCCTAACGGAGACGGATCTCGACAATCCCGCTTGCATCGATTATTTCGCCGGCATCGACGAGGCCTTCGCTCAAGTCAGATCCGGGGCCGGACGCGCGGCCTTCATCCTCAACCCCGCCAGCCTCGAGGAGATTATGCGGGTAACCGAGTGCGGGCTGATCATGCCCCGCAAGGCCACCTACTTTTTTCCCAAAGTGTCCAACGGCCTGGTTTTCAATTTGGTGGATCCGATGGAGTCCGTGCAGATCCGCGACAGAGACTGACGTGCCCCGGGCGACGACGGAGGCCTCCGGCGTGGAAGAGGCGGGCGCCGAGGCCGCCCCGGCCAAGCTCAACCTCCATCTGGCTGTGCTGGGCCGCCGCGCCGACGGCTTCCACGAGCTCGACGGCCTGATGGTCCGGTTGGATTTGGCCGACGAGGTCAGCTTCGAGCCGGCCCCCGGCCCCGAGGACCGCTTGTTTTTTGAGGATCACATAGGCGCCCCCTTGTCCGTGGTCCCCGACGAGGGTTTTGCTGGTCCCGACAACTTGGTCCTTCGGGCCTTGGCGGCCTTTCGGGCCTTGACCGGCCGTCCGTCGGGCCCGCGGCAGGCGCGTCTGGTCAAAAGGATCCCCTTGGGGGCCGGTCTGGGCGGCGGCTCGTCGGACGCGGCGGCCACGCTGAGGCTGCTCAACCGCGGCCGGACGTTGCCGCCGGACGAATTGGCCCGGTTGGCCTTGAGTCTGGGGGCCGACGTGCCTTTCTTTTTGCAAAAGGCCCCGCGCTGTCGAGCCCGGGGCTTGGGCGAGCGGCTGGCGGCCCATGAAGGTCCGCTGCCCGGCTCGGAGGCCGTTTTGATCAATCCCGGCTTGAGCTTGTCGACGGCCATGGTTTTTCGGCAATTAGGGTTGACAAAGCCCACGGGCCGTAATAATCTTTCTGCGAACGTCCGCCGCTCGGTCGGTCGGGCGGAGGCGCCCGGCGTCGTCTTCGGTCGCCTCGAGACCGGTTTTTTTGGCCGCAACGACCTGTGGCCGGCCGCCGTCGAACTATGTCCGGACCTCAAGGCCGTGCGCGCGGCCGTCTCCGGAGTGGCTCCGGCCCCGCAGGCTTGCGGTCTGTCGGGCAGCGGCCCCACGTTTTGGGCGCTCTACGCCGACCGCGAGCAAGCCCGGGTCGCCGCCAGGCGTCTGGCGCGCCCACGCTGGTGGGTCAAATTGGCTTCTGTAACCTCTTAATAGTTGGGGCGTCGTCAAGTGGTTTAAGACACAGGATTTTGGTTCCTGCATTCGAAGGTTCGAATCCTTCCGCCCCAGCCAATAAAGTTTGATTAAATTACAAAAGCAGATTAGGACCGAAAACGACAAGTTTTGCTGGTTCAAGTTTTGTGTATAGAGCTCAGAATTTATTTAAGTCGTTAAGCTGGCAAAAATTTTTGTAATTCGATCAAATTTACTTAGTAGACCGAATAATATGTCGCCAAAAACGTGTCGTGATGAATAATGCATCGCGATAACGGAAAAATACTTTATATCTACAAAAAAAACAAAATTAGCGCCAGCGCAGCGGTAGGCGGGGATAGGTGTTTCCTAAGCATTTTAAAATCGCTCGTCCACGGTCTGTCGGCGGCGCAGGACGGCTTGAAAGCCAGCGGCGGCGGCCAGAAAGACGGCGAGCGCCGCTGGAGCATCGCGCGGACGGCAGCGAGGCCAACGGCGCCAGAGGTTTGTCAGCCTGCGGGGCGGCGGCGCATCCGCCGGCTCGGCGTTTTCAGCCCCGTTGAGCGACAGCTAGCTCAGATTTGATCGAGGTGCAAAAACCCCGATCAGGGTCAAAATAGTCAAACTTTGACGCCTATTATCCAGAAATTATGTTAGTCACCAAGCTGAAAATGGGTTTTTGTACCTCGATCAGCTTTTTAGTTTTGATTTTTATGGTGGATAACCCCGACTAGGTACCCTCAGCTGAATGAAAATTGTCTATACAATATCATTAATTAAATCAACGAAATAAGTTATTTCGTTTTTTTTCATATGAATTTGCCTTTATTGTTTTGGACTTTCTGTTTGACATTATGGCTTTTTTCTTAACAATTTTATAAAAATGCTAATTTTTTTGACTTCTTTAGATGTTAAGGCGATTAAAGGCCAAACTCACGGGCTGTCAAGGGATTAAATCATGCCTAACGACATAGTTGTCATCGCTGGCAATTCAAACGTGGCTTTGGCCACTGAAATATGCGAAACTCTGTGGCAGCCCTTGGGTCTGGCGCAGGTGC